>CAJBRY010000313.1 GCA_903958085.1 uncultured Geobacteraceae bacterium | reverse complement strand
ATGATGAGCCAGATCGATGTTGCTCCAACTGTACTTGGTCTGCTCAAGGCAAAATATTCAAGTGCGTTTATCGGCAAAGATATTTTGACAGAAGACAAATGGACAGATCGTGCGTTTATATCGACGTACCAGAAACTCGGCTTTATTCATGATGACAAGCTTCTTGTTCTTGGTCCGAAAAAAGAGGCTGATTATTTCAGTTTTGTCCGTAAGGATGGTGCAACTACCGAAATAAAGCCGCAGGAAGATCTTTTGATGGAAGCTTTGGCGTATATTCAGGGAACAAATTATATCTACAAGAACCGTCTGAACCGTCAAAAAAACTGATCAGCGCTTTCCCCAAAGAGAAAGCAGTGCAGGCAGAAAAATCAAAAAGGACGCCACACTTGCTGCCATCCCCAGTGACATTACCGCGCCGATGCTGAACACCCCCTGATGATGCGCAACCATTAGAGCGCCAAAGCTGAACAGGATAGTCAGGGCATTCAGAAAAACACCGACTCCGGCGCTGCTGACTGCCACTTCTCCAGGGGTTTCTTCTCCCAGGCGATACCTGTTTAAAATGTATATTGCAGAGTCAATTCCAATGCCCAAAATCAGCGGAAGTACAATAATATTTGCGGAATTGAAGCATATTCCGATCAAACGCATACCGCCAATCATAAGCAACAGGCCGACAGCCAGAGGAAGCGTGCCGAGCAGTGCGTAACGGATGCTTCTGAAATTTATCAGCAGTAGAATTATTATGCCGACAAATGCGTATATGAAAGCTTTTAAATAGGCATCTCGCAGAACTGTAAGCGACTCATAAACCATAACCGGTTCTCCGGTGGCGTTGGGTGCTACACTCTTGACCTGCATAACGAATTCTTCCAACGGTTCCCTCTCGAAAATTTCCTTCTTTGCTGCCACCTGTAGAAGCAATTTACCGTTTTTACCTATAAAACGCTGCTTAAGTTCGACAGGTACGTCACTCTCAGATATTTCCACAGCTCCGAAACTCTCTTTCAGCAATAAAAGTTTAGCCGGTAGTTCTGCAAACATTCCACCCTGGAAATTTCGCAGCATTCCGAGAGCATTCTTATCTTTTTCCGCTTCGAGAGTTTTGAAAAAACCATCCAGAGTTGCCAGAAAAGCGCCCACTGGCTTTGCTTCAGGAGCCTTACGTCGATTGAGTTCATTATATAACCTCTCCACCCGGTCACGAAATTTTTCAAAAACGGCTGGAAGCGCCATAACCTGAAGGTTCTCTTCATACGGCACAGGTTTGATCTCATCCATAATGTTGCGGAGTGCCGCCAATTCTGTAAGTTTTTCTCTCTGCTGTTCCGGAACAAAAGTCAGTTTGCTGACAACATGATCGACGGAAGGAAGTTTTTCCAGCTGTTTTGAAAGCATTTCAGCCTCAGCGACGTCCTTTGCCGTTACTACTGCAAAATAGCCGGAGTTTTCCTTGCTTCGCATCAGTTTGTAGGCATATTCAACCGATTGCAGCCCCTTGGCCTGGAGGTTCATAAGGTTGTAATCAAAACGCATGGAAAAAGTGGGGTAGAGACAGGCCAATGAAAGAATCATCGTTGTCGCGATAATAGTTATTGGTTTTGAAAAAATGCCATAAATGAAACTTTTCGAAGGTATTGTTTCTCCTTCATATTGATCAATTCTGGCAGGCGGCGAAGAGATCTTTCTGAATTTCTCCATCAGAATCAGCATGGCTGGCAGAACAGTGAACGTGGAAATGACACAAATCACAATTCCACCCGCAGCGATAATACCGAGCTCAGCTATACCTTTAAAGTCGGTGAGCACAAAAGTTACAAAAGCCAGAGCTGTTGTGGCAGCGGCCATAATGATAGAGCTGATATTTACATTCAGAGAAGTTTCGAGTGCTGATTTATGATTCTTATGCAAAGTAAGCTCTTCCTGATAGCGGAGGACTACCTGGATGCTGTATTCAATTCCAAGCCCGATGAGCATAACTGCAAAGACCATTGAGAGGATATTCAGATGCCCGACAGCAATGGTTGCAAAGCCCAAAGAAAGGGAAATTGCAACTATAAGAGTAACCATTGCGGATACAACATTCAGGAGGCCTCGAAAGGCGAAAAGCAGTAGAATAACGGTGAGGATGAGAGACAGGACGGTCGCAACGCTCATGTCGCGCTGACTGGAGTCCATCTCTTCATATTCAAGGACAGGTACGCCGGTAAGTCCGCCAGTGACTCCTTTGAACTCCGGTTTATTGAGGATTTCAGAGAGTGCCTCTTTGGCTCTCTTTATCGACTTTTCTGAAGCGACAAAACTCCCTTCAGACTTAATCGGCAGCATTGTTAAGATCTGCTGTTTTCCGGCGCTCTCAAGCATGGACGGAGAACTTCCACCGCTACCTTTAAGAAAAGAGTCCATGGAAAGTGCGCTGCTTTTGCCATCAAATGCCTTGAATCCCTGATCCAGAGTTGAAAGCATAAAGGTGAGGCTTGCCAGAGATGTTGAATCTTCAGATTTCAGATAATTGTCAATCTGATTCGTAAGGCTGCTAAATAGTGTCTGAACGGATGGAGCGGCGGCAAGGTCCTTGAGAACAGGAGCAGCCATTGTTAAAGTTTTTCCAAGTTTCCTGATGTCGTCCAGCGGCATAAACAACAGGCCGTTACGGCGAAAAAAGGGAAGTCCGCCTGGATAGAAAACATCCCTGAAAACTCCCTGTTCCTTTTTGAGCGCGGCATAAAGTGCGTCTGCTGCCCGGGTTGATTTTGCTGCATCATCCGACTCGATTACGGCTACGATTTCCTCCTGATCGCCAAATTCCGCGCGATAGGCACGATAATCAACCTGGAAGCTTGCGTTTCTCGGCATCAGATCATCGCGGCCGGTCAGAAACTTCATGTTTGTCGCCGTGTAAATGACAGAAATGGCAGAGAGAACGACAGATACAGTCAAAATCAGTCGTGGAAACTTTGATATGAATTCGAACAGACGGCTTTGCTTTCCAGGCACGATTACTCCTTTAATGAATCACTCTTTCTGAATATCACCGCAGGAGGCAAAAAGTCAATCTGGCGGGAGTATTTTTCACTTAGCTGCCATATTTATAAAATTTGCAAAATATACTTACAATCTAATGGCTTCCATGAATAGACAAGCTGATATGTTTAATATATAAGTGCTGATACTCGCTTGCGGTACATATTTTATCTGGTAGAATGGTACGATGCCATCAAGAGAATGCATAATTAATTGAGTATAGGAGGAAATGAACATGAAGTCTGTTTTCTTGTTTGTTGCTCTTATGTTGACAGCGGGTTTCGCACATGCTGAGCCAAAACAGGTAAATCTCTGCTTCAACAACTACCCGCCGTATGTTGTTGGTGATGAAGATGGTGCTTCGTCGCATGCAGAGGGTATCAAAGTAAATATTGCCCGAGCGGTCTTCAAGGAACTTAAAATCCCGGTAAATATTTCAATTCTCCCTTTTGCACGTTGCCTCTCGATGGTTGAATCCGGAGCTATGGACGGTGCTCTGCCACTATCAAAAAACGACGACCGTGAGAAATTCATGGCGTTTAGTCACGCGGCTAACCCGCAACATTTTGTTTTTATTTACAAAAAATCTCGCTTCCCGAAAGGGGTTAGCTGGAAAACCTACGATGATATCAGCAGTCTGAAATTAGGGATAAATCTGGGGTCATTCATAGACAAAAAGATGGAATCTGCATTTACGTCTGTAAGCCCTATTGAACGCCCCAGGGATATTGAGACAATGATAACTATGCTCGAAAAAGAGCGATACGATCTGGGCGCTATGGATAAGCTTGTCGCACAATACATGATCAGAAAATACAATCTTGTTGGGGTTTTGGATGTTTCGGAACAGGTCATAAGTGATAGCAGAGTATTTTTCGGGATATCCAGAAAATCAGAAGCGATGAAATTGCTTCCGGCAATAAACAAGATTCTGGATAGAATGAATCTGGACGGAACCATGATAAAACTCATCAAGGAAAAGCAGGCGGGAATTGAAAAAAACAAAAGTAAGGAATGACTCCGAAACAGAAACCTTGTTGTATAGCTACCCATGGATGAGTTAAGGAAGTTATAAAGTAACCTTGGAGGATCAAATACGATGCGTTCTATCGTTCAAGTTTCCCGAGCTGCTCTGATATTTATTGCAATCATTCTTTGTTCAATCTGGTCGCCCCCGGCCAACGCGAGCACTGTTGTGCGTGTCTGTCTGAATCAGGAAATGCAGGGTAGGCCAACAGGAGTCCTGTCCAGCCAGTTACTTGCAATCGCTGGTCGCCAACTACCCGAACTTAAATTCGAGTTTACACCTCTCCCGTGGGCACGTTGTCTGAAGATGGCCGAACTAGGTCAATTCGATGCCGTTCTGGCAGGAAGCTTCACCCCGGAACGAGCCAAATCGCTTACTTACCCGCTTAAGACGGATGGTACTCTGGACGCAAGCAAACGAATGTTCAATCTTGGTTTTGTGCTGATAAGGCGGACTGGCAGCAAGGTCAGTTGGAACGGTGAACGCTTCACTAATCTGAATGGTCCGCTTGGGGCTCAATCAGGCTACTCGGTTGTAGAGTACCTTCGCGAGCAGAAAATTGAAGTTGATGACGGCAATCCAACCGTACAGGGTGGCCTGAGAAAGTTGCTTGCACAACGCATCTCCGGTATGATTATTAACCCCTTCAATTTCGAGGCGCAACTCCGGGACCCGGAGTTTAATGACAAACTGGAGATAGTGACTGGCCCTCTAATTCAGCAGAAGCCATACTTCCTTATTTTGTCAAATCAATTCTACACGTCACACGCCAAAGTCGCAGCCAAACTCTGGAAAACGATCGAAATAACTCGTAACAGCAAGGAGTTTGCTCGTCTGTATTCAAAGCAGTTGGAAGAATTGCAAGCGGGACTAAAGCTGAACCCGTAGGCAAGGCAACATTTTAAGGAGCCGCTTGTGCGAACAATTTCCAGACAGATACTTTCTACATTATTGCTTACCATTCTGATTGTTCTTGGTGGCTGGAGTGCTTTTGAGATTAGAAATGCTCTTGTTATGGAAGAGATGAAACTTGACGCTGGAGCCAGATTAGTTACCGAACGGCTCGCGTATAATCTGGTTAATCCGCTATGGAATATGAATCTGGATGAAGTTGAGAAGACCATCCTCTATGAGATCAGAGCAGATATGATTTCGGCAGTAATTGTTAAAGATGAGTTCGGGAATATCCACTCCGGAAAAGTTGAATTGACTGACGGCAGGATCGAAAACTGGAATCCGGACAATTCCTTACATCGCAATATGACTGAATCCGGAGCAAAAAAAATAAGCAAAAATATCGTACATAACGACAAAACCATCGGAACAGTCGTCCTGTACACGAATAGTCAGTATCTAGATAAGCTTCTGCGCGCTGAGATAATTCGTATTATCATCAAGCTGGTAGTGCTGGTATTAATACTTTTCTGCGTGATGTATGCGTTGCTCAGGTATGTGGTTGTAAAACCGCTTACCAGGCTGAAAGATTGGGCAACTACAGTCACTACCGAGACGAGAACAGTCGCTCCGGAGATGCGAAATTCTGTTGAACTTGTTTCACTGGCAACAGCTATAAGCAGCATGAGTTGCAATTTGACAAAATCATATGATGATATCCATGAACAGACGGTTCAGCTTGAAACAGAAATGGCCGAGCGTCAACTCGCCAATGAAGCTTTACAGTTAAAAACGGCAGAACTGGAAGGGGAAGTTAAAGAGCGCCGGGCTGCCCAGCAGACTCTGCTAGAGCAGACTGTGTTGCTGCAGGAGGAAATTGCTGAGCGTGAGAGGTTACAGCAAGAGCATGACAGGCTTGAAGAACAGTTGCGACAGTCCCAGAAAATGGAGGCTATCGGACTTCTGGCAGGGGGAGTAGCCCATGATTTCAATAATATCCTCTCGGTTATTATGGGCTATGGGGATCTTCTGGCAAGGGGAACGCCCGACGGTAAGATGCATGATAATGCTATCCAACTGCTGAAAGCATCGGAACGGGCAGCAGAACTGACCAGGGGGCTTCTTGCGTTCAGCAGAAAACAGACTTTTAACCTTGAGCGCATCGATATCAATCAACTGGCAACTGAAAACTGTAAGTTTTTGAAACGGATAATCGGAGAAGATATTGAACTTGTGACCGAATTTCATCCTAAACCTTTATTTTTGTCAATTGATAAGTCTCAGATTCAGCAGGTTCTGATGAACCTGGCAACAAACGCGCGTGATGCCATGCTTTTGGGTGGAAAGCTGACAATCAGAATCACATCGGAAAAGCTGGATGATAGTTTTATCTCCGGTCATGGTTTCGGGACACCGGGGGATTACGCCAGAATTCAGGTGAGTGATACTGGAGCTGGAATGGACAATGAAACGGTTCAGCGGATTTTTGAACCGTTTTTTACCACCAAGGAAAATGCGAAGGGTACAGGCCTTGGTCTTTCAATAATTCATGGCATCATAACTCAGCACAACGGCATTGTTAGTTGCAGAAGTGAACAGGGACGGGGGACAGTGTTCACCATCTATCTCCCACTCTGTCCGGAATCAGAACAGTCGTCTGTCATCTTAGCAGAAATTGACCGCAACTCCCCGTTTGGGACTGAAACCATTCTGTTGGCTGATGATGATGAAATGCTTATGGAGATAAACAGTCATCATCTTGAATCCAGCGGGTACAGGGTTTATCAGGCTTTTGACGGAGCAGAGGCCGTTGAGATATTCAGAAATCATGCTGATGAAATTGATCTTGTCATACTGGACGCCATCATGCCTAAGATGACCGGGAAGCAGGCGTGGGATAATATTTGTGAAATACGCCCAAACATTAAAGCCTGTTTTTTCAGCGGATATGCCAATGAGATCATATCCGGAAAGATTGCAGTTGATTACAGTCTGCCGTTTATCGCTAAACCGGTCATGCCTGGCGTTCTTTTACGGAAGGTGCGGGAAATACTTGATGGAGTGAATCACCGTGAAGAAAATTAACGGAATCAGATACAAACTCGTTCTTGCAGTTGGTCTGTTTATCGCACTTCTGTTGATAATTATTGCGTTTGGAACCTACGCCTATTTCAGAAATTCTACAAAGTTGCTGATCTCAGACCAGCAGTTTGCTTTGATTTCTAGTATTGCCGGTAATCTTGATGTTTCAATCACAACGGCGCACACTGCGCTGATCAATGTTGCTGCAGTTGCACCGCTTGAAATAGTTAATAACCCGGATGCTGCTCAAAAGTGGCTGGGAAACCGTACCGGCATAAAATCAATTTTTGGCGGTGGTTTGCACCTGTTTATGCCGGATGGAAAACTTCTGGTGGAGGAACCGGAGTTCCTGGGTAGGCGTGGCAAAGATTTCTCTTTTCGTGAATATTTTACGAAAACAATTTCTACCGGTAAACCTCAAATTTCCTATCCGTACACTTCGTCTAAAAACGGCCATCCATCGATTATGATGACAGCTCCAGTATTTGATGCTAATGGGCGTTTGGTCGTGATCCTTGGCGGGGCGTTGGACCTGTTGGCCGAAAAGAACATTTTACATTCCCTTAGTACGCAGAAAGTCGGGAAAAACGGGTATTTTTATCTGTATGCCGCTGATCGCACCATGATCATGCATCCTGACACATCCCGCATTATGAAGAAGGATGTCAAGCCTGGCGTAAATATTCTGTTCGATAAGGCATTGGAGGGGTTTGAAGGTTCCGGTGAAACGATCAACTCCAAGGGACAGCGCTTTCTGGCTTCATTCAAGCACCTGCAGAGTACTGACTGGATTCTGGCCTCGAACTATCCGGTTGAGGAGGCCTACCGTTCCATAACAAATTTCAGAAACTATTTTCTTATGAGTATGCTGGCTGCTTTACTCGCTGCTATTGCTCTGGCGTGGAAACTTGGCATAGCCATTACCAGGCCGCTTACCGACATTACTCTGCAAATTAGCACTCTTGCACATACTGATTCATATAAACGTGTGCGCCTTGAAGAAGAGCGATCCGACGAAGTTGGACTGCTGGCTGGTTCTTTCAATGATTTGATGGGTGAGGTGGAACAGCGGGAAAGTGATTACAAAAAAGCACTGGGAGAAATCCAGCTTGCCAAAGAAAAAGCTAATCTCATTTTGCGCCTGATTCCCAGCGCAACCTTTACCGTTGATTTGGACAAAATAGTTACCAGTTGGAACGATGCTATGATCAGAGCCACTGGCTTTTCTGCGGAAGAAGCTATCGGCAGGGAGTGCAGTTTTTTTACTCTTTCGCCGTGCAAGGGGCGGTGTGGTCTTTATGCAGTTGATGTGCCGAAACCTATCATAGCAAGGGAATGCAGTATACTGCACAAAGATGGTGAATGTCGTGTTATCAGCAAGAATGTCGATTATCTGCGTGATGCTGAGGGAAATATAATAGGTGGAATTGAAAGCTTTGTTGAAATTACTGAACAGAAACTGGCTGAAGAAAAGCTGCTTTCTTTCGCTGCAAAAATGGAACAGAAAAACGCTGAACTTGGTGTGGCGCTGGTGGTCGCTGAAGAGGCCACCAAAGCCAAGAGTACGTTTCTGGCTACCATGAGCCATGAGATCCGAACTCCTATGAATGGTGTCATCGGTATGACCAATCTTCTTCTGGATACAAAGCTGACCGATGAACAGAGAGAATATGTAGAGATAGTTAATAGAAGCGGCGAGAACCTGCTTGGATTGATTAATGATATTCTGGATTTTTCGAAGATAGAGGCCGGTAAGCTTGAAATTGAAATTCTTGAATTTGACATCCGAAACACTCTGGAAGACACCGCTGAAATGCTGTCAATTCGAGCAAACCAAAGCGGCCTGGAGTTAATCTGCCGGATTGATCCGGATGTGCCGGCATATCTGAAAGGTGACCCGGGCAGACTGCGACAGATCATTACTAACCTTGCCGGTAACGCTATCAAATTTACCCATGCTGGCGAAATAGTTATCGATGCAATGCTTGACTCAGAAACAGAGGACTCTGCTCTCATCCGTTTTCAGGTCAAGGACACCGGAATCGGAATACCGAAGGATCGAATTGACGCTCTCTTCAGCCCTTTTACGCAGGTTGATGGTTCGACTACTCGCAAATATGGTGGAACCGGTCTGGGATTGGCTATCAGCAAACAGCTGGTGGAGCTTATGGATGGCGAAATTGGTATTGAAAGCGAGGAGGGCAGGGGTTCGACGTTCTGGTTTACTGCAAAGTTTGAAAAGTATACTTCTGAAATCCCGATTGCAGAGGATGTTAGCGCAGTTGTTGATATTTCGGGTACAAAAATACTTGTGGTTGATGATAATGTCAGCTACCGAATGATGGTTATTACTCTATTGAGTAAATGGGGTTGCCAGTATGAAACGGTGGAAGATGGTTTAACCGCGCTGAAATTAATGCACGAAGCGGTTGAAAATAACGAACCTTTCCGCCTTGCCATGATCGACCAGGTAATGCCCGGCATGGAAGGTCTGGAGCTTGCCCGTCGTATTAAGACTGATCCTCTGCTGAAGGACACGCTTCTCATAATGGTCACTGCTCTTGGATCTATAGGTTCCGGCACCGTCCTGTCGGAACACGGTTTTGCCGGATTTATATCTAAGCCGGTGCGACAGTCCCAGTTGTATGAGGGTATTTGCAAAGTTCTTCGCAGTGCAAACAAAGCTACGGAGGATATTTGTCCCACGGAGGTTTCAACAAAAATAACTTATCATTCTCCAGTGGCTGAACCGGACAAGAAGAATATCCGTATTTTGCTTGCGGAGGATAACATCATTAACCAGAAAGTGGCTCAGAGCATCCTCGGTAAGCTGGGCTGCAATGCAGATTTGGTTGCAAACGGACTTGAGGCGGTGAGTGCGCTGGAGTTGATTGACTATGATATTGTTCTGATGGATTGTCAGATGCCGGAAATGGATGGCTTTGAGGCGACCAGGGTAATACGCAGTGCCGACTCAAAGGTGTTGAACCATAGAGTGCCGATCATCGCAATGACCGCCAACGCCATGAAAGGAGACCGCGAGAACTGCATCGCGGCAGGCATGGATGATTATCTGTCAAAGCCGGTAAAAAAGGATGAGCTTGCAAAAGTGTTGGAGAAGTGGCAGTGACTTATTGCTAAAGAACGATTCAGTTGAGGAAACGGATATGAACCGGATTTTTTTAAAACGCTCACTCAAAACCAGGATAACTTTTTTTACTCTGACGATTTTTCTGCTGAGTATCTGGTCTCTGGCCTACTACACACATCGGAAACTTCATCAGGATATGGAGATAGTTCTGGGCGAACAGCAGATTTCTACGGTTTCGGCGATTGCAGCCGACTTAAATTCCGAGGTTGAAGACCGGATAAAGGCTCTGGAAGCGGTTTGCGCTCGCATTACTCCGGCAATGGTGGCTGATAATGCTGCTTTGCAGAAATTTCTTGAAGACAGAACCACCCTGATTACGCTGTTTAACAGCGGTCTATGGTTCACCGGAGTAGATGGTGTCGGGATCGCTGATGTACCTATTTCCACAAAAAGAATCGGTGTAGATTACAGTGAACGGGCGTTCATGATCGGAGCACTTCAGGGGAAAACTACCATAGGCAAGCCGGTAATGGGTAAACAGTTGAAGGCACCGGCATTTGCAATTGCATCACCGGTAAAGGATTCTGACGGCAAGGTTATCGGTGTCCTGCTGGGTGCAATCAATTTAGGCAAACCGAATTTTCTAGATCGTGTTACCGATCGGAGACACGGTAAAACCGGTGACTTTTTACTTGTTTCTCGTTCAGAGAGGACAATCGTTGCCATTACCGATAAAGCCCGTGTCATGGAGAAGCTTCCTGAAAAGGGTAAAATTGCTCTGCTGGATCAGTTTATAGAAGGCCGCGAAGGTTCAGGTGTCACAATAGATGCGCGAGGCATAAATGTCCTCGCATCGGCAAAAAACGTACCGGCTACAGATTGGTATGTTGCTGCTTTGCTCCCCACTGATGAGGGGTTTGCACCGGTTCACGATATGCAGAAGCATATTGTAATTGCAACACTTTTTCTGACTCTGCTGGCCGGTTGTCTGACCTGGTGGCTACTTAAACGCCAGCTTGCTCCTTTGATGGAAGCCGCAGAAGCTCTTGCAGCTATGTCAGATGCCAGCAAGCCTTTACAGTCACTTGCAGTTGCCAGCAATGATGAAATAGGCGACCTTATAGATGGTTTCAATCGATTGCTGAATGCATTGAAACAGCGGGAAGATACGCTTCATGAGCAGACCGTTCAGCTTGAATTTGAGATAGCGGAACGGCAGAAGGCGCACGAAGGGCTGCAGAATAAAACGCTTGAACTCGAACATGAGATTGAAGAGCGTCAGGCTGCACAGCAGAGTCTTGAAGAGCAGACTTCAATGCTGGAGGAGGAAATTTCCGAACGTACACGGATTCAGGAAGAGCATGGTCGTCTTGAGGAGCAGTTGCTGCAATCGCAGAAGATGGAAGCAATTGGTCTGTTGGCAGGTGGAGTAGCCCATGATTTCAACAACATCCTTTCTGTTATTATGGGTTATGGAGACCTTCTGACTGTAAAACAGAGCGATGAGAAAGTTCGTGAGTATACCTTGCAGATATTGAGTGCGTCGGAACGCGCTGCGGAGTTGACAAGGGGGTTGTTGGCGTTCAGCAGGAAGCAGGCATTCAATCTGGAGCGCACCAATTTAATTCAGCTCGCAACCGACAACACTAAATTCCTGAAGCGACTGATTGGCGAAGATATCGAGCTTGTCACCATGTACCCTTTAAACCCGCTCTATGTGTTTATTGATCGTTCGCAGTTTCAGCAGGTTCTTATGAATCTTGCTACTAATGCCCGCGATGCCATGCCGGATGGCGGAAAGCTTACTATCTGCATTGCGGAGTCTCAGGATGCAAATCTTGTAGTCAAGGATGGGTGCGGAAGTACAGGAAAGTTTGTTCTGATAAGTGTGAGCGACACCGGTGTCGGAATGGATAAAGAAACGGTGGAACGCATTTTTGATCCCTTCTATACAACTAAAGATAAAGAGAAGGGTACAGGACTTGGTCTTTCAATAATTCACGGCATTATATCTCAGCACAACGGTTCTATTCATTGCAGCAGCGAGCCTGGAAAAGGTACGACATTCTCAATTTATATTCCCATTTGCGAAGAGCCTGAAGAGGAAGCCTGCACTAAAACAGAAACAGAACGGCACTCCCTTAAAGGCACGGAAACAATTCTTCTTGCTGACGATGATAAAATACTTATTGATATAACAGCTCATCACCTTGAATCTAATGGTTACAGAGTTCTAAAAGCCATTAACGGAGCTGATGCTGTGGACGTTTTTACAAGGAATAAAGATGAAATAAATCTGGTAATACTGGATGCCATTATGCCTAAATTGACAGGTAAGCAGGCGTTGGAAGCAATACGTATTCTTCGACCTGAGGTCAAGGCTTGTTTTATCAGTGGTTATACAAGTGAGATCATAAGCGGAAAGATTGCTATCGACTTCGACGTTCCGTTGATAAAAAAACCGGTCATGCCGGTAATCCTTCTACGGAAGGTGCGCGAAATTCTGGACTTGCCACCGTCAACTTAAGGGTGCTTAGTTCCCAATTATAACTTAAATGATAAACGGTCTGATTTATTGAGCTCGGAATAATTGCTGTTTCCAAAATATATTGCCCTGCGAGCGGACTGTGTGATACAAACAAGACGTTCGTGAACCACAGAGCTCACCATGCCCTGTGGTTTTTTATTTCAAGATGAGGAGTACCGCTCAAAATGATTTCAGCATCAAATATCACCCTCTCTTATGGCAAACGTGTTCTGTTCAAAGACGTAAACATCAAATTTACTCCAGGCAACTGTTACGGGTTGATAGGTGCCAACGGTGCCGGGAAATCGACTTTTCTCAAAATATTGGCTGGTGAGCTGGATGCTGATAAAGGTGAAATTATTGTCGGCCCGCGCGAGCGTATTGCTGTCCTGCGTCAGGATCAGTTTGCCTTCGACGAGGAAACAGTCTTCAATACGGTCATAATGGGGCATAAACGGCTATATGATGTAATGACCGAGCGCGAGGCTATTTATGCAAAGGCCGAATTTTCTGAAGAAGACGGCGTTCGCTCCGCTGAACTTGAAGGGGATTTTGCCGAGATGAACGGCTATGAAGCAGAGTCTGAGGCTGCCGTGCTGCTTAACGGGCTAGGCATACCTGAAGAGTTGCGGAACAAGCAGATGAAGGAGCTTGAAGCGGGGGACAAAGTACGGGTTCTTCTCGCTCAGGCTCTCTTCGGGAGTCCGGATGTACTGCTGCTGGACGAACCAACCAACAATCTTGACCTCAAGTCGATAAACTGGCTTGAAGAGCTCCTTTTTCGCTTTCCAAATACAGTTATCGTGGTTTCGCATGACCGTCATTTCCTTAATCAGGTCTGCACTCATACTGCTGATATTGATTTCGGGCGCATTCAGATTTATGTTGGCAATTACGATTTCTGGTATCATGCAAGCCAGTTGAATTTAAAGCAGAAGCAGAATGAAAATCGTAAAGTTTCTGAAAAAGCGGAAGAACTTAAAGCGTTTATCCAGCGTTTCAGTTCTAATGCATCCAAAGCAAAGCAGGCAACCTCGCGTAAAAAACTGCTTGATAAACTTACCCTTGAGGATATGCCTACTTCATCACGAAAATATCCGCA
The DNA here is from genome assembly GCA_903958085.1 of uncultured Geobacteraceae bacterium. Lineage (GTDB taxonomy): Bacteria > Desulfobacterota > Desulfuromonadia > Geobacterales > Pseudopelobacteraceae > JACRCG01. The sequence continues at coordinate 20,567 of CAJBRY010000313.1, read as the reverse complement.
TGTGGTGTTTAAACCAGAACGGGCGTGCGGCGATATAATACTGGAAATTCAGGGGCTTACTAAAGAGATTGACGGGGTCAAAATTCTGAATGACTTCGATCTTATTGTTCGCAAGGAAGATAAAATTGCCTTCGTCGGTGGCAATTCACTTGCCAGAACGACCCTTTTTCAAATTCTGGCGGGTGAACTTGAACCGGACAGCGGAAGCTTTCGTTGGGGCGTAACCATTTCAAACGCATATTTTCCGAAGGAAAACAGCTTTTTCTTTGATAAGGAGATGACCCTTATAGAATGGCTTGGTCAGTATTCTCCTCCAACTGAAGGCGAAACATTTGCCCGCGGATTTCTCGGCAGGATGCTGTTTTCCGGCGAAGAGGCAATGAAGAAAACGACAGTGCTTTCCGGTGGAGAGAAAGTTCGCTGTATGTTGTCAAGAATGATGCTCTCAGGCGCCAATGTTCTTATTCTAGATGAGCCGACCAACCATCTCGATCTTGAGTCAATCACAGCGTTGAACGATGGACTTATAGCTTTCAGCGAAGTGATACTTTTTGCTTCTCATGATCATGAGTTCGTATCCACGGTTGCAAACCGTATTATTGAAATTACTCCTGGTGGTGTTATTGACCGTACTATGGGTTTTGAAGAGTATCTTGAGAGTGAAGATGTATCTAAAGAGCGAGATGATTTGTATCACGGTCATGCTGATTTGACGCTGTAGTCATTCTGAAATTTTAAGGCTCTTTTTGGAAAACAATATTTTGGGCGGCCACTCGGCACGCCCTTTTTTTGTTTAAATTTCCATAAAAGATATGTTATAAAATGGTGTATTAAAAATGTAATTATCCATAACAGGGGGATATTAAAGTGAATATTATGTATAGAAAGGTAGTTGCTTTTGTTTGCACTATTGCATTTATGACATCAGGTTATATTTCTGAATCATTTGCGTCAGAACCTGGAATAGTAAAAATAGGGCTCAATTATCCTGAAACCGGTCCTTACGCCAAGCAGGGTCTTGACCAGAGACGCGCCGCAGAGCTTGCAGTTGATGAAATCAATTCTGCTGGCGGGATTCTGGGGAAAAAGGTTCAGCTGGTCTATCGGGATACCAAGTCAAATGCCAAGATTGCAACCGGCAATGCTGTTGATCTCTACGAAAAAGAGGGGGTGCCGATGATACTCGGCGGTTCCTCCAGTGCCGTCGCTATTGCGACCGGTGAAGTGGCGCTTCAGAAAGATAAGCTGTTTTTTGCGACGCTCTCGTACTCGACCGAAACAACCGGAGAGTACGGACATCGTCATATTTTCCGCGAATGTTTTGATGCATATTTTGCAGGAAGAGTCATGTCCGACTATCTTAACAAAACCTTTAAGGGTAGAAAATATTTCTACATAACTGCCAATTACACCTGGGGTTGGACAACAGAGTCTGTATTGCGTTCTTTAACGGATACCAGAGATACTGTCAAATATCCCGAAATTTTGACCGAACTTGGGGCCAAGGATTTTAAGGCCGCACTGCTTGAAGCAAAAAACTCTGGTGCCGAGGTACTGGTGTTATCACTTTTCGGGCGTGATATGGAAATTGCTGTGAAACAGGCTGACGAAATGGGACTTAAAAACAGGATGCAGATTATAGTGCCACAAATGAATGAAGACATGGCGCAAGGGGCGGGACCTGAAGCGATGGAAGGAATTGTCGGCGCGACGCCATGGATGTGGAGTGTACCGTTTAAATACAACTATCCGCGCGGAATCGCTTTTGTAAAGAAGTTTGAAGAGCGTTATAACCGGTATCCAACGACATCAGGTGCTTCTGCATACGTTATTCTGCATGAATATAAGGCTGCTGTTGAAAGGGCAAAATCATTCAGAACAAAAGATGTAATAATTGCACTGGAAGGTCACAAATACACCGGACTGAAAGATGAACAATACTGGCGCAAATTTGACCATCAGTCTGTACAGACGGTTTATGCTGTGAAGGTAAAGCCTGCGGCTGAGGTAAAAAAGAGCAAATATGAGATGGACTACTTCGACATTATTGCAACTATGAAGGGTGATGATGCAGCTGTTGAACAGGACGAATGGACCGATATTCGTGAGATGGTTAATATGCAATCTGAACTTGAGGAGTTCGGAGCATCAAAATAGTTCGACCAGTTGAATGAACCTGCGGAGTCGATAATTCGTTGCCGCATCCGCAAAAAAAGTGATATATCTTCTCAACACCTGAACCACAGGGATACCAGCCCTGTGGTTTTTTATGGAGTCGGAATTTCATGGTTTCATCGTCAACACTGACTATAAAATGGCTGAAGCCTGAAATTGAAGAGGAACGCTGGGAGTATTTCAACCATCCGGCAAAGCAGGAGTGGTACAACTCTAATTCGGTCTCATGGGAAAGTATTGTTTCCGGATTTGACAGTGGCGATCTGGTTCCTTACCCTCGTGCATCTGCCCTGGGAAATATGCCGGTAGCGCTTTCTTATCATAGTTATGAAGATTACCAGATGTTTCTTGCCAGAGCGAAGCGAGGTTACAGAAAGAATTATTCCCGTATGGAGGATGTGTTGCAAAGTGCCGGCACCCTGACACTTAAGGCGCCGATAATTCTTTGCAGCGACGGTGAAGGTCTACTCTTTTCTGGTTACAGGCGACTTTGCCTCGCCTGGAATTACGGTATGGTTCCATATATATGGCTGGTTAAAACGTAGAAAAAAGGGAGTATTTACAGATGATTCAATTGTCAAACATATCAAGGCAGCATGGTTCGCAGATTCTGTTCAGGGACGCCTCCTGCCAGATTCTTCCCGGCACGCATACCGGTCTGGTCGGGCCTAATGGCGCTGGCAAGACCACTGTTTTCAGAATAATTGCTGGGGAGGAAGAGCCGGATTCAGGCGAAGTGATTCTTCCAAAAAAAACGTCGATTGGATATTTTTCACAGGATGTAGGCGAAATGGCAGGCCGTAGTGCACTCGAAGAGGTTATGGCCACATGTGGGCCAACGGTGCAGCTTGCGGCAGAGATGAAGGAAATGGAAGCAGCTATGTGCCTCCCACAGTCAGATGATGAGATGGCTGCGCTTCTGGAAGGCTACGGCACCGCTGTCGAAGAGTTTGAACATATGGAGGGATATGATCTCGATTCACGCGCTCAGGCCGTTCTGACAGGTCTCGGGATTGGTCCTGACAGATACGATCATCCGGTGGAGTCGTTCAGCGGTGGATGGAAAATGCGAATAGCTCTTGCCAGCATTCTGACGCTCAAGCCCGATGTCCTGCTGCTTGACGAACCTACCAACCACCTTGATGTGGAGTCGATAATCTGGCTGGAGGAATGGCTTGCCAACGAATTCAAGGGGTCTCTGCTAATGACCAGCCACGATCGTGATTTTATGAACCGCGTTGTGACCAGAGTAATTGAAGTTGCCAATTCCACGATAACCACATACGGCGGAAATTACGATTTCTATGAAAGGGAGCGCGATATCAGGCGGGAACAGTTGATTGCTTCCTACAATCGTCAGCAGGAGATGCTTGCCAAGGAGGAAGAGTTTATTGCCCGTTTTGCCGCCAGAGCATCACATGCTGCACAGGTTCAGTCGAGAGTTAAAAAAATAGAAAAAATTGAACGTATCGAAATTCCGGCAGAAGAGCGAACCGTTCGCTTCAGTTTTACCGACCCACCACGCAGTGGTGACGATGTGGCCGCCTTCACTGAACTGGGTAAAGTCTGGATAACGCCGGATGGGGTTGAAAAACCGGTATTTCACGGTGTAACCGGTATGGTGAAGCGACTTAACAAGATTGCAGTAGTAGGGGTAAACGGTGCAGGTAAATCAACATTTTTGAAAATACTGGCTGGCCAGACTGAATCAACTACCGGCAGTATGACCATCGGTGCCAATGTTGAAATAGGCTACTTCAGTCAGCATGCCATGGATCTTCTGGATCCAGGAAAAACAATTTTTGAAACCATGCAGGATTGTATGCCGCTAGCCACAATAGGCACAATTCGGAACCTTTTGGGGGCTTTCCTGTTTTCCGGTGACACCGTTGAGAAGCGAATCGAGAATCTTTCCGGCGGCGAGAAGAGCAGGGTGGTACTGGCTACAATTCTGGCGAGGCCGGTTAATTTTTTGATTCTTGACGAACCGACAAACCATCTTGACATCCGTTCCCGCGAGATGCTGCTGGAAACATTGAAAAATTTCGGCGGGACGATAGTTCTGGTCAGCCATGACAGACATTTTCTCCGCTTGCTGGTTGATCGCGTTTTTGAGGTTGATCATGGTGAAATGAGGGTTTATGAAGGTAATTATGATTACTATCTGTCGAAGTTGCATGGAACAGTTTGATGAGCGAGAGGAGGCGCAATCATGTCAGGATGTGACAGAATCGGTTTGTTCATGACAAGGTACCTCGGGCAATTACATTCAGGTATCTGGCACAAATCCCAGCATGTGTTCTGCAATTAGTTCAAAATCCATCTTTGGTATTTTCAAGTATCCGAAACGGAACGCAGAGCCCCATCTACTTTTATCTTTTATGAAAGACAGATGTCCGAGCAGTGGGCGAATCGGAACGTCCTCCGCGTCTAAAAAACGGATATCTCGCCGGAACGGCACAAAACCGGGAAACATTTCATATTGATAGACCTCTGCACCAACTACTTCACCGATTGCAGTGAATTTCTGGTACGGTGCAGCTTCTTCAAACCGTTTTTTAGGAGAATAATATATGAGCCAGTCGCCTACTGCCATTCTTCTGAGCGGCTGTGCCTTGCCGTGACACAGTTGGCAGATTCCATTGGCGATGCCAATCTGTACATGATCCTTCGAAGCAACGCCAATCCAGTAACTCTTCTCATCTACCATTTCCAGACTCCTCACTTAAAGTGTAGTGCGTCCCGACCTGACGCGAGGGAGAGAATGTCTCTACTTCTCCTGAATAAAGTAGGATTCATAGATATACCGAGATACCTTCTTCTGCTCAATTTCTTCAAGTTTGCGTATCTTTATGTGGCGCATCTGCTTACCGTTCCCTTCCAAAACGCCTAAATCGTCAGCCATTTCTGAACCGCGATCAAAAATGACTGAAACGTAATTCCTGTAGGGCATCAGCCCGACAAATGCTCTATCGCCTTTAAAGAAACAGAGAGCATCCCACTTGATTCCTTCGGAAATGCCTGTGGAAACAGCAAGAGCAGCGTCGCGAAGAACCTGAACAACTGCCTGCTTTTCGGGATCAAGTGCGGCTATGAATTCCTGGCATTCAGCCATGATATACTCCTCTCTAAATTATTTCATTGGCTGCCTGACTACTGTTTTCCACTTTTCCGGAGCCGCCTTCCTGATATCGCTGAGATAGATCTCGTGATGCTTCCCCGACCGCTTAAAGCCGTTTGCCTCGATAAAAGCGTGGACTTTTTCAATGGTCGGCCCCTCTTCAGAAAAGGGACCGATATGCATGGTTTGCGCACACAAGCCCTCAGCAAATGATTCAATACGGACTTTGGCAAGTGCTGCGGGGTTCTTCTTTTTCCTGACATTCTCAAAGGCTGCTGCGACCAGATCACCGGTTATTACTTCCGGCTGCATGATCATGGCTGTCCACTTCCAGTCAGCTTTATCTCCAACGGCAAATGCACTCATATCATCCGCCCACCAAAGCCCTTCCAGAGGCATAACTCCGTAGTCGATCGCAAGCACTCCCTTTTTAACCATAAACTTCAATGTATATGAAAGAGAAAACAGTACCTCTACAGCATCGGCAAACGCCTGTGATGTATTGGGATCACCTTCGCCGTCAAGCATCAGGTAGTTCATTGCCGGTACTTCAACCCGCACGACCTCTTTTGTGGAGGGCTGATACAGCTGCTTGAGCTCTTTTTTGTAGTCAATTGTTTTCATGAGCGCTCCCCTGATTATTTTGTGTACGTCTCTTTAAGCATCCTGTCGATGTAAATGGACTGCACCTGTGCCGGTTGGTCTGCTGACACTGCATGCCCTGCTTTCTTAATATCAAACCACTCCTTTTTTTGTGCCCTGAGCTGGTCAAAATAGTGCTTCCCGGCACTCTTCATCAAATCGTACTCCCCAGTGATCATGTAGACCGGAACCTGTACTTCAGGCACCTCCTTGCGCAGATCAACGGCAAGCAACGGCAGGGTATTATGATTTGTAAACGAGTCCATCGAGCGCACCGTGGCGATGAAGTCGAAAAAATTGTATTCCGGCGCGGCCCGGATCGAGCTGATAAAGAACTTTTCCAGATCGAGGAGATGATGCTTCTTCTGCGTATAATAATCTGCCCACTTGATCAAAACCTGGGTCGATTTGATCGCTTCTTCAGCCGTTTGACCAAGGTGAGGGTCAGCTATTTATTTCAGTTCTGCCAACGCCTTGTCATTATTGTCTGCGGCAGCTTCCGCAACAACAAACCGGCGCACCTCCCGATAGGTTTCCGGAATATTGACCGCCTGTCCTTCAGCAATATAGGCATAGAACCACTCCGGATGCTTTTGAACAAGTTTCATCCCGATTACGCTCCCCCACGAAATTCCGGACAGATACACTTTCTGCTGACCAAAGCGTTTCATCAGGGTTTCTATCAGCTCCTCCGCGTCTTTCACATATTGGTCAATGGTAAAAGGGCCCGTGTCTTTTCCTGATATTCGTGCCGTTTTCCCGGAGCCGCGCTGGTCATAATTTACTATAACAAAGCGCTGCTCCATCAAGTCCTCCGTTCCGGGATACGACAGATGGGCAAATGGCATCATGGGTACGGCAAAACCATGCAGATAAATCAAAAGCGGATTGCTCCGGTCGGTACCGCGAATCAGCACTGCGTGCTGAATGCCACCTGCTTCGATGGTTTCAAGCGACGTGACCCCTTTTTCCGCCCATTCTTTTTCACTGTACGGCTTCGTATGTACCGCACAAGAGCAGAGTGTCAGCGTCAGAACAACCAGCAGTGATAAATAATGTATTTTGGGGGAGATAAAGGATTGCATATGGACTCCTTCAGTTGCGAAATATGATCAGATTGAAGCGTGATTTTCGGGTGATAAAGAGTTTGCGATAAATCGCTTTATTTTTACTGAAACTTGTAAGAAACACCGACGCTAATCGCACTTCCTGTAGCAATTTTTGTTGCAAAAATAATGTCGTTCCGGTACGTAACAAACGGTTCCCAGTCTGATTTCATCTGTGGTTCCCACCCCAGGTTCGTTACCAGACCTACAGGGTTTCCAGTCCTTTCAGCATACCCGAAATAGCCGATTGTGCCGATCGACATATTGAACCATTCCCACAGCCTCTGTTCCAGCACAATCCCGATTGCAGTAGACTCATCAGACCCGTCCAGGATGTTCAGGTGTGAAACTTCCAGGCCGTATTTCTGATAATCCCCGGCTGGAAGAAGGACTCTCAAGCCGGCATGTGAATATGTTGTGCCGCTTAGAAAACCGATGCCTCCCTGCGGTCGCACCTGCAAAGAAGAACCGGCCCGGGCAGAGGCACAGGAAAAGATCAAGAGCAGCGCGGAGAGAATAAGCGTTTTTTTGAACTTCATTGCCGTTTTCTCCCCTGACTGATCTTCTTCGGCTTCGGGTCAGGAAGTTCCAGTGCAGATACTCGGATCAATCCGCTGAGCCATTCCCGGTCTTCACACAGATCTTCGATGTGATAGTACGGTTTGGCTCCCTGATACGGCGCCGCCTCGACAATATCCTCACCGATATATGCCCTGCCATCTTTTGTCGGCTTGACGAACAGCTGGTTATCACAGACAAGCGCGACAACCTTACCGTCGCAGTACAACGCATACTCGCCAAACATTTTCCGGAACGTTATTGTTCCGGCATCTTCCATCTGCCCGGAAATAAATTCGATGAAACTCTTATCGGATGCCACGTTTTACGCTCCTCTCTTCATGGCGGCGCATCCCGATCTGACGCCATGAAAATGAAATACATGATTCGGTGCAGATATCACAGCAGCTGCCGCACAGTATGCACTCCGGATGCTGCAGATTGTATGCACGTACCATCTCAGCAACCGGAAGCGACATGGGACAGACTGACGTACAGTGACCACATCCCCGGCAGGGTTTTTTGGACCGGTCCAGATGGAGCCGGGGCAGCTTGCACCAACCGGCCAGCCGATTACCGGCCATATTCAGTGGAGCGTACCAGCAAAAATAATAACAGAACCCCCGCCGTCCGGTAAAACCGGAAAACAGGAGTACCAGGCCGAACATGCCGACGTAGATGTAGCTCCCCTCAAGTCTATCCCACGACACCAGGTGTTCTGTCATGTAGAGCAGGTCAACCCGTCTCCAGAAGCCGGCTTTTGCGAGGGCCAGGGTGATACCGGCAAGCCACAGCAGACAGAGAATGAATCTCAGCCACCCCAGACGGGCAACACGCTTCAGCGGTTTGTCGACTATCCTGTCATAAAGTTCCTGAAGTCCACCCAACGGGCAGAACCAACCGCACCCCGCTCTGCCCAGTACCAATGAGGCGAGAAACCAGAGACACCAGAACAGCAGGCTGAAAGAAACGACACCGCCCAGGGTTCCCATAATCGGCAGTACCGGCGAGTAATAGTTGAAGGTCAGGGGGAAGGCGAGCATGAGAAAGAAAATCAGTTTTCTTCTGATACGCTGACGGGAAATTCCGCAAGTTGGTGTGCCTGATGACTTCATTGCTATCTTTCCAGCTTTGCCGAGGCGATGCAAATATATGAAGCGACAAAGACTTCCAGCAGGCTGAGCGGAACAGCGTACACAAGTATTGACATTGGAAGTACATTCAGATTCCAGGCAACAACCCACATCAATACAAACCCCACGAGCCAACTGAGCAGCGCAGTTTGTATCAGGCTGAATTTTCTTGAAATCGTGAATAGTGCCGAGGCGTACAAAAATCCCCACACAACCCAAACCATGCCGTTGAGCGGTTCAGAAGGAAATTTCATTCCAAGTGTTTGGTAGTGGTTAACCCAATATGATTTCAGAAGGACTTCATTTCTGAAAAATTCGGAGACATTCAACCAAATGCCGGTGAGCAATATGGCAGCGATATTTCTGTAATGTAGCTTCATAAAATTTTTCTCGATTTCAGGCGTGAAGGCCGTACGAATTTACCTTGGAAAGCCATTTTTCCCGCTGCTGTTGAGTAGAACTTTTGACGGAACCGAATTCTGAAATTTTCACCGGTTTAATGCCGCAGAATTCGAGAATCGCCCGCTTCATCTGGTGGTGCCCAGGCATTCGAGTGAACCAGCGGAAATACCAGGGTGGTGAGTCCATGGTTACCAGCAGATGCGCGGATCGACCTGTCAGAAGCTTGTCCCACAATGCAGAACCACTACGGTACTTGAAGGCAAAACCGGGAAGAAAGACTCTATCAATAAAGCCTTTCAGGAGGGCCGGCATGGCACCCCACCAGATCGGGTATACAAAAACGAGATGCTGCGACCAGGAAATTGCTGCCTGGGCAGCCTCCAGATCAGGCTCCAGTTCCTGTACGCAGTTAAATCCGGAGCGGAGGACAGGATCAAACACCAAATCTGCAAGAAAGATTCGTTTTACCTCATTCCCGGCGGTCTCTGCTCCGGCAGCATACGAGTCGGCAAGTGCTCCGCAATATCCGATGTTTGAGGGATGACCAAGAATTATAAGGATTCGTTTGCTCATGCTAATTCCTTTCCTTTGGATCGTGCTGGCAGGTGCTGGCCGGCGTTACATCTGCCGGAACAGATGGGTATAGCTGCGACCGACCGACAATGTTTTTTCGTGGTTATGCAGTTGCAAAGTCAAGCCGCCGAAGTCGCGGGTAACCCTGGCGATCGCCGCCACCCGGACGATGGCATTGCGGTGGATCCGCCAGAAGCGCTCTGGATCCAGTTCATCCTCCAGCTCTTTAAGCGATGTGCGAATGACCCGCTCTGACTTGCGATTGACCACCAGAGTGTATTTGTCAGATGCCTGGAAATAATCAACCTCGTCCACCGGTACTAATTCGATATCGTTATGCTGAGAAACCTGCAGCCACTGAAGATACTGTTTCTTAGGACGGATCTGTTCCGTCAGTTGTGCAATCAGCGGTGATAAATCGGGAGGAGACTGACAGAGACGGCCCTGAAGGCGTGCAACTGTAGTACGCAGGCGCTCCTCAGATACCGGTTTAAGCAGGTAATCCACCGCAGCGTTTTCAAATGCCTGGACCGCATACTGATCATAGGCGGTGACAAAAACAACATGGCATGCCGTACCGACCCGGGTAGCCAGTTCAAGCCCGCTCATGCCCGGCATGCGGATGTCGAGAAAGGCTATCTCCGGTTGCAGCGCATCTATCATCGAAAGCGCATCGGCAGCATTGTGTGCCTCCGCCGCAATGATCAGTTCCGGCCAGGAGGCCGTGAGCTGACGCTTCAGCAGGGCACAGAGGTTTGGTTCGTCATCAACGAGTATGGCGGTGGGGCGTTTTTCTCCTCTGTTGATCATTGTTTTCCCTCCCTATGTAAAGGAATGATCAGGCGTATGGTCGTCCCGTGCGGACTATTCGGCAGCACTTGAAATGACGCCTCCCCGTTGTAGAGCAGGTTAAGGCGCTCGCGGATGTTGTTCATACCGACACCCACCGGACTTGATGATGTAATACCGTCGCCGCTGTCGCTGACTTCAATCTGCAGCATATCTGCAGCCAGATAGGCTATGATGATGATATCTCCACCCTCCGGCTTCGGATCGATGCCATGCTCCACAGCATTTTCCACCAGCGGCTGAAGGAGCAGCGGCGGCACCTGTACTGACAGCAATTCAGGCTGGATTTCGATACGATAGCTCAGCCTGTTGCCCATACGCACCGCCATGATGTCGAGAAACGAACGTACCGTAGCAAGCTCGTCTTCAAGCCGGATTCTGTCACAACGAGTCTGCTGAAGCGAAGCACGCAGGTAAGCGGTAAAATCGCTCAGCATCTGCCCGGCCTTTTCAGGCTGTGTCTGAATAAGACTGAGTACGTTGGAAAGGGTATTGAAGAGAAAATGAGGCTCTATCTGGGCCTGCAGAATTTTGAAATTAGCCTCGGTCAGCCGTTGTTCGTACGAGATTCGCTCAAGCTCTTCCTGACGCAAGGCAGCTGCGGCTTCTGACATGGCAGCCTGAGAGTGGAAAAAGTAGGAAATTGCCGGCCCGCAGATCAGCGAGACCACCAGCAGGGCAAGCAGCAAACCGGGATATTTTTCAATCAAAGATACCGGATTGATACCGTTGGCGAGAGTACCGATGATAATCCCGACGGTAGTTCCGATCAGTATGGCTGCCAGCGATGTCTGCCAGTGGATATTCTGGGCATTACGCCATTTCATCAGAAAATGGGACGACAGGGTGATTGACAGCCCGATAGCAAGGCAGTAGCGGAGGTTGAAGAGATATCCCCCCCCAAGTGCAAAGTTAAGTAACCCTGCCAGGATGAACATCAGGGTAATGACGATTACGAGATCCCGCACGATGTTTTTCAGTGGAGGTGGAACTGATCCGTTTTTCAAGCGTCCACACGCGGAGGGTGGCAGATGTATTTTTGTCATTGTCATGTAGTTTCCTCTATTATTCAAGGCCTTCCGGTTTCGGTCGCCACTCCATGCCCGCAAGCCAGCCGTCTGATGCATCGTCCAGCTGCCGTTTAGCTTGAATCATCTATCTGATAAGGCATCGGTTTGATTTGTCAACGATCATTACGATGTTCCGGTGGCACTCTGTCTTCCAGTGTAAACCCGAGGAAAATCGCAAGGCGCTCGGCAAAGGCACGCGCCTCAACATAATTGTTCAAGGTTGAAAACAGAAGGCCCTTTCCCGGTGTGCCGGTAATGGTGTACACATTAAAACCGGTTGTTTCAGAACCTCCTGCTTCCCAACGCCAGGTCAGAGCTATGGTGCCATTCATTGCCAGTGGCTCCGTAACCTCCTTCATGTATGAGAAAAAACGGAGTCTACTGGTTATCAGTCGTTGCTTATTGTAAATAACCTTACTGGCCTCCACCCTCCAGAGCAGTAACGCAGTGAACATTAATATCGGGCAGACGATCAAAGCGATTGCGACAGTGGTGATGCCAGGGTGTGTGAAGCTGTAATACAGGTAATACAGGCATGGCAAAGCAAAAAGTGCCGCGAAGTAGCATCGCATGGATGACTGCTTGGACGTTATGTACAATGTACCATTCTGTTCTTGAATCACTGTTTCTTTGGAAGCCACACTGAGTGAGGCATCAAGGCCTTCATTGAAAAAACGTGCGATGAGGCGGTTCATGGTGTGGTACCTTTCAGCGGAGCATATTCATGTTTCTACTTGGTTATATCGCTTAAACTTTTCTTACATACTGAGGCATTACCGGTGACCATGCATCAATTGCTTTCACCTCTTTATCTTTCGTATACACAGCATGTGGAATATTTGAAGGAATTGCGATGACTTCACCTTTTTTAATACAAAATGTGTCGTTAGCAATTTCAAAAAACAACTCACCTTCAAGAACCATAGTGATCTGTTCACTTTCATGAGTATGATGTTCAAAACGGCAATTTGATAAAACCTCAAAGTAGGTTAGAAGCGTTTTCTCAAGAGCGACTCCCCACATAAATGCACCTGGTACATCCTCCTTTAGCGGTAATGCTCCTTGCGGAAAATAGACTGCATGTTGGTTTAGTTGCAATTTCATACAGATAGCTGATTCTGGGCAAAGGTTTTTGAATTCTATAGATTCTTTCAGAGTCTCTGGGACAGTCTCCCTGTCAATTTTATGGAATCCTCGTTTAGCAAAAAAAATCTCGGCAGTTGTTGTAAGCAAATATAGTTCGTTCATGTGTTGATTATGAGCAAATGCCATTATTCGCGAGAAAAGCTCCTTTCCTATAGTTTTTCCTTGAAGTCCGCTCTTAACTGCTAATGAACGAAGTAAACCGATATTGCCGTAAATTTCAACTCCAATAACTCCGATAACCTCCTGTTCTAACGAGGCAACTATGTAGTGTTCTAGAAAAGTCGCAACTCCCTCTATCGGTAGCTGAGAATCCGACAACAATTTCCTTATAGACAATTCATCGCATTTCTTTGCAAATGCATAGTCTATATTCATCATATTTGACTCCTTAATTGTTTGTGACCGTATTTAGGTCAGGTGTATCTCTCATGTTGGATCATTCGTTTTTCCGCTTTGCCTCTTGGCAAGGGCTTAACCGTCAAAAATCCCCTTCACATGAAAACTACCTGTTCAAATTGTATTCTGAGACCCTCAATCCATTCGCTACTCATCCGACCATCGAAAGCACAACCGCCGAACAGGTAGACGGTTTTCCCGGAACGCTGTACGACACCAAGATCATAGTAGACCGAGAGATTGCTGGATGTTCCCATGCGTAGAATAGTGAATTTCTCTATCGCCTGAAACGGAATGACGACCTGTCGGCAGCCACCAATTCGCCGCTTGATATCAAGCACGATTCGCTTCCGCTCCACATCAAGTTCGATGCTACGCGTTTCACCCATTACCAGTGCCATCAGGCCAAGGATAAGTAGCAGGCATCCCAAGGCAAACGCCGCAAATCTGTTGTCGCCATATCCGGTATACGTACGGCCCAGCCAGAACAGGGGCGCACCCATCAGTAGTACGCCAATGGACATGAGGAGATTAAGTTCAGGCTTGCTCTGGAGATTTAATTGACTATGCATGAGTATCACCTCTGAAATGGCAATTGACTGCAAGGATAATGCTTCAAAGAAATCCGGTTACATAATTTTTGCTGAAATCTGGAATCCTGAGTTGAATCCATAGAAAACGACATACGTTAATATGTGCTCTGATCCTTTTTTACTCGTTATCCATAGGCATACTCCGCCAGTAAATACATGAAACCATCGTCAGTTAAAATCAGGAAAAAGTAATGAACAACCCCGCAGCAAGCTACGGGGTATCACGTCAGTAATTGTTTTCTCTCATCGAAGCAAGCTTCGGGGAATAAGACCCGGAGAGATTCAAATTGTCTGCCGCTCCCGAGTTTGAATTGTGTCGGCCTTCCTGACAGGCCCCATAACTTTTTCACTGAAGAAAGTTCTCCCACTCGGCTGATCGCCCAACTCCATTGCCGGTCCTCGGGTTGAATTCTCTGCAGCTTGAAGGTTGTTATGATGTTGGTGGCAGTTTCTGTAGAGTATGGCACTAGAATATTGCCGGTTCGGGAAGATGAAGAGGCGTGGACTTTCGCCGGGGCGACCTGAATGCCACGATTGGCCAAGTGTCCTACCAGATCAGACGGCAATCCGTTGCTGCATCCACATAATAATGAAATTCCCGCTAGTAGCAATGTCAGACGTAAAATTGGTGGAATCAAACTATGCCCTCCTCCACAAATTGGCCGCTTATACTGAGACAACAGCTGTTTCTATTTGCCGCAAAGAATAAGGATTCCAGCATCGGCAAAAGTCAGAACAGGTGGGCCGGAAGTGTTACAAATTACCGCTGAAATCGTCCGGTCATCAGGAGTGCACCGATGGTCGGATCCTGAATCCTTCGCCAGATGGCCCGTACGCTGATGAGAAACACGCTACCGGCCATCAGTACCAGCAACCAACCAAAAAGCCCGAGATCGGCTGGAGCAAAAAAAGGAGCATAAAAAGCCGGCAGACTGTGGACGAGGCCAATCATCGGCATCATGAACCTGCCCGGCCATTCCCAGTCTGCGAGCGCGGCAAGTTTTGCCAGCCAGCCAAGTACGGTTGCCGTACCAAGTCCACAGGGGAAAAACAGAAAAATAATGGCAAAGTTAATCTGTTCAATCGGCAGTGAACGATCCAGCACGCTATTGGACGGATTGTCCGGATCCACGAAAACCATTGGTGAGCCACTACGCAATAGATCTATCTGGCGGGCGCGACGGGCATCTGCAAAATTGTCGCTGCCGAAGCTAAAGTCAACCCGCTCGCCGGTGTACATTACGCCTTTGAACTGATACCGGTAAGACGTCATAACCCTGGAATTGAAGGTGGGTAGAGAGCGGGACATGCTCCTGCTGTGACTACTTTTTACTCCGGCAGAATCAACAACAGCCGATACTGCAAGCCACCTGCCGGCAACGTAATGGTTGCTGAAAATGGAGAACAGCAGCCAGCAGCAGAGAGCCGCCACTATCGCAAACAGCGCACCTATGAGATTCGTCAGATAATTTTCAGAAAATTTTCCACTCATTGTGTCCTCACTCCGGCAGGTTGCAATTAATTTAACATACAACAAGACGAACAATTCACACCATGCCACTCTCCTTGGCGGTATTCAATGACAACATTTTATATCATGAGACATCCGGAGACAATGTCAACGCGCAGACATAAACGTCCCCTCGACAGCTCGACACGCGTACCGCATCGCTCCGTTCAGGGAACGAGCGTTGACTGAGCGGAGTCGAAGCCAAATGCAGCAATTTTAAAGCGTGTGGAGCATAATTAATTCCAGCCGGTTACTACCAGAACCCCTGCAGGGCAAGATACACAATCCGCTCCTCCGGCAGCATCCGGTAGGCTGAGCCACTGGCTCCGCCATATTGACGAACGCCGCTGTCTACCCGGAAATGGTTTCCAATATAGGCAAGAGATGCCGTGGCAACCAGACCGGCATCCACCGGAGTACAGAGAATATCAAGCGCCGGTTCCCAGTTTTCCCCCTCACGGCGATGTGACAGGCGCAGCAGTAGGTTTTCCTTCAGCAGGTTCGGTCGTTCGAAGTAACGCAGACTGTAGGCGATATTGCCATTGACCGCCGCCACAGGAGCACCCTGACTGAGCAGCGCAGCCTGTTGCTCGACAAGTTGTTTCACATCGCGCCAATCGGCCGCACTGTACGATGTGGCGTCATACCACGCTTCGCCAAGAAGTGAAAACCCCGCTTCACCGGTAAGGGTAAAACCGGCCAGCGCCTTGACGCCATGCCTGCGGGTATTGAGTTGCATCGGATCGCTGCTGTTCAAATGCACTCCGGATGATCCTGTCAGCGAATTATACTGCTGTTCAAAACGCTGCTGATACAGCAGTGAACCGTGGACCTCCATGCTCTCCAGAGGTACGCTGCTGACGGCAGCACCTGTCTCAATATGATGCCGCTCGCTCAGACGCATCACGGCATGCCAGTCGGTGGCAGCATTACGCAGATAATATTTCAGTGCCACCGACTCGTCATTTTTTGCTACTGTGGCCCTGCCTTGAACCGGATTGACGTAAATCAGCATCCAGGCGGAATCTCCGCTGAATTTTTCCCACGACAGGTACGGTATCCCCTCTAACGTTGTTGCTGCAATGGAGCGCCGGTTTTCCTGCTGCAGCAGGTCAAGCGGCCGGAATCCGAACCCCACATCCCAGTTGACAATTTTTTTGCCCAGGGAAAACCGCTCTCCTGCCACGGAAAAATCGTAATTCAGTTCGTTGAGTATGGCAGTTTGCTCCGGCTCTTTTCCCTCCATGGCGGTAGTGGCAGCCGTTGCCACCAGGTTGACATCCCATGCTTTGGCGCGCAGTTCCACCTCTTCCCTAGTCCGGTTTCTGCCGAAATCGCTCTGACCAGCGCCAGGGGCAAACGGGCTTGAGGAGTTGAGAGTGTGGTACTCCGGAATGACCCAGGCTTTGATGGACACATCGGAAGCAGCAACTGGTGAAATGAACAGACCGGCAGCGCACACCACAGTTATTGCAGTTTTGCCTCTCACTCCTTCAAATCATTACGCGTCAGAAACATCGGATTGTAATACTCATCCGGCACGCTGCGCGCTTTTCTGGACAGATAGTTGATCACCGTTTCCCGACCGGTCTGTATCTGGTCCTTGATAGCCATGGCAGTTACCTGCTGGCGCCCCTTAACCGATGCCACAGTAAAGCGTGCCTGTTTTGCCAGTTTGTCGGAAGCGACATACAGATTGGCCTTGACCGGCCGGTAATCGTTTTTGGCGATAAACAGTTCGATCCGTTTATAACTCACCCCTTTGTTTTTGGCTGTGAGGCTTAGATGCAGACACGGTGTCCCGTCCACATCCACCTCACCGGTAACGCTGCCATCGTAATCCTCACTCCAGTTCATGGTGGCGATGTCGCCAACCGAGGCATCCCCAAGCAGCTTCTGCATCGGAGTAATGCGGATCGGTCGCTGACTCTGCGGCATGATCTGCCAGAAGTCGTCGCCCAGCATCAGCACCTTCTGCCCCTTTTCTCCGGCAGACTGCATCAAAACCAGCGAGCGACGGCCATTTTTGAGATACACGGTATAGAGCCGTTCTTTATCAAGTTTACCCGATTTGAACAGCTTTACCTCCGTCTCAACCTGCATGGCATTCGCTTCCAGGCGATAGCTGTCGGCTTTTTTGAGGTATTTGGTAACTTCTCCGGCCCGTGCCGGCAGAACGGTGAAACAGACAATGATGAACGTCACGATATATTTACACATGGGTCAATGCCTCCACGATCGGTTTTGCCGCCATCTTTCTGCTGACAAACCAGGCGGCGGTAACTGAGAGCAACACCAGAACCAGTGTCGTCAGCAAATAGAGTGAGGGTGAAAAATTAATCTGCAGCGGATAGCCGACCGAGCGTCCCGGCGGCGGGGGCATCTGGAAATCGGCAAAAAGGAATATAAATGTTGTCGACAAAGCCGTCAGCATACCGCAGAGCGAGCCGGCCCCACCGAGGATCATCCCTTCCAACACAAATACCCCGACAATCTGCTGCGGCAGTGTACCGAGAGCCCGCAGAGTGCCGATTTCCCGGGTCCGCTCCACCACCGCCATGGTCAGGGTGTTTGATATGGCAAAGCCGACCATCACAACAATGACAATTCCCAGCAGGCCGAAAATCCGGTTATAAAGGCTGCGCACCGCCTCATAATAATAGGCCTGATCACGCCAGGTCTGCACCGTCTGCAGTGGAAACTGAGCTGCCACCTGAGTCCGCATTACATCGGTCTGCCCCGTATCCTTCAGGTACACCGACAGCGTACTCACCCTGTCGGTCACCAACAGGTGCTGCGCCGTGGCAATATTCACGTACACCAGCCGCTTATCCACATCGGGAACGCCGGTGCTGACCGTGCCGCACACGGTAACATCCAACGCATTGAGACTGCCGTTGGTGGTGGTTGAGAGCAGCGTCAGTAGAGTACCCGGCACCGCCTTCATCTGCCGGGCCAGTTCCGTGCCGAGCATGATTTCCGCCGGAGCGTCTGCTTTCGGTGCAGCACTCAGGGTAGTTCCGGAAGCAACTGTCAGCGCCGGTCCCTTGGTGTAGAATTCACCGGCAGGATCAACCCCCATGCCAACGAATACGGACGACTTATCGCCATTGCTGAGCAGGCCTGAAAACTGCACCCGCGGCAGAGCCATACGCACACCGCTATCCTGCTCCAGACGCTTTCTCATTTCGGCAGCGTTATCAAGTCCGTACTGCATGGGGGTATCTTCGTCACTGGTGAAGAAATTTTTGTGCGCCACAATGAGGTGTCCGCTGTCCCGGGCCGCCATTTCCTGCAGCGATTCATAGGTAAACAGGGCAAAACCTCCGCTGATGAGGATTCCGGCGGTACCAACGGCGGTGATCAGGACCGTGATCAGTGACCTGCGCCGGTTACGCAGGATATTTTTACCGGCAAAAATGAGCCATTTCATTGCAGCACCCCGTCATTCATGGTGATGACCCGGTCGCACAACACAGTCAGGCGCGGGTCGTGGGTGGCGATCAGGAAAGTTGTGCCGATCATCCGCCCCAGTTCGTGCATGACGCCGACGATCTGGTTGGATGTGGCGCTGTCCAGATTGGCAGTCGGTTCATCGGCAATAATCAGCTTTGGCATCTTCACCAGCGCCCGTGCAATGGCTACCCGCTGGCGCTGTCCGCCGGACAGTTCATCGGGGCGCCGCCGTTCCAGATCAGCCAGCCCGACTTTCGTCAGCATCTCGCTGACCCGTTGCCGCCGCTCACCTGCCGGGACTCCGGAGAGAAACAGCGGATACTCGACATTTTCAAAGGTGGTCATGACCGGCACCAGGTTGAACCCCTGAAAAATAAAGCCGATGTTTTCCCGCCGCACCAGCGTCAGCGCCTGTTCGTCCAGCGTTCCCGTATCCTTCCCGTCAAGCTCCACCGTACCGCAGTCAGGGCGATCAACCAGGCCACAGATATTGAGTATGGTGCTCTTGCCGCTGCCGGACGACCCCATCAGCGCCGTAAACTCACCCGGTTGAATGGCCAGAGACACCTCGCGCAGCGCCGGTACAGTGGCTTCACCCATCCGGTAGGTTTTCGTCACGCCGCTCAGACAAAGCAACGTGGCGTCTGCTGTGGCTGCCGTGGCACTCATTGCCCCAACTCCTTCAACCGAGCATGAACCGCTGGGGCCGCTTTGCCTTTCGGATCCAGCTCCTGCGCCTGTTTAAGCTGGCGTATCTCCTCGGTACTCTGTTTGTCAGTCCGGGCGACAGTTGCAGCCTGGACATGAAAGGCAGCCTTGATATGCGCAGGTGCAGCGGCAAAAGCACGGCTGTTCATGGTTTCTGTCAGCAGGCTTTTTCCGGCTACAAAACGGTGGAAATATTTGTCAGGCATTTGCAGGAAGGTACTTACCGCAACCAGCCTGGTCCCGACACTGACCGGTACCCCTTTGATCATGGTCGTATCGTGCTCCGCGGTAACCATCTTCAATGCCTTATCGATGATATCCAACCCCTGTTCGCCCAGCTTCAGTTTGCTCCAGGGGAAGAAGGCATCACGGGATTTGACGGTGGTGGCGCTGCCGTAATAGGCAAGATAGAGCGGATTACCGTGCTCCTGATCTGACAAAGCCTTGAACAGTTCTGCCGCCTGCTCATTGTCCTTTTTTGAACCGAGCAGTCCCTGTTCAAACAGCGTCCGGGCGGCAGCAAACGCTTCCGTGCGATTCTGCGCCGCAACCGTGGCAGAAAGTATTGTGGTGACAAAAAACATCAGCCATAGGGACGATAGTGTGCGTTTCAACATGATTACACCTCCTAAAATGTTGGAATATGTAAAGAGCATAACGCGATTTTCTGGTATTGCAGTTGATTTGCGACAAAAAGCGTACTGATGGGATAAACCGAAAAATACGTTGATGAAGGCATGACACGGGGAAATATTTTGTTTTACAAAAGCCTCTTGTAACCATTTACAACAATTGCATAGTAGTATTGAACCGAGAGAGAGAAAACAATTTTGGATGGAGCATATGTCAGAAAAAATCGCTTGGAGGCATTTATAAAAGAGTTAGCCTAAAGCGCTAATATAGTTGGACTAAAGTATCTTATGGTTGTTGGCGAGAGATTCAATGAATATAACAGAATACCTACTTCCTCATCTTCCAGAATCCATAAACCGCTACACCGGTAATCGTAATTACTGACATTTCGGCGTTGCCGACCGGTACAGTTGGCGGTGGTCCAGGGGGCCCCCAGCAGAGGGTCATGAGGTTGAGAAGTGCAAGAGTTGTTAAAGTGAATATTTCAATTGTGCGT
>CAJBRY010000312.1 GCA_903958085.1 uncultured Geobacteraceae bacterium | reverse complement strand
TAATGACTACATGGATGGGACCGGAGTACGCTGGTGATGCGCCTCTGGTATTACGTATTCTTTTGATTGGTTTTGTTTTTAATTCAGTAGCTCAAATTCCTTTTTCAAAAATCCAGGCTTGTGGCTATTCTAAAACCACCGCTTTGGTACACCTAATTGAACTGATCCCATACCTGCTGATTTTGTTTTTCTGTGTTAAATCTTTTGGCCTGACTGGTGCTGCAATAGCGTGGGCGGTTCGAGTGACTGCGGATTTTCTGATTTTGGAATATATCTCAAGTAAAATCTCCGAGTAATTCAAAATGCTCTATCTTGGATACTCCATATTCGTAATTATTTTGACTATCGGTTTTGCCTGGATGAAAAGAGAATCAATCTTTTCCCCTATGGGCATTACTGCTTCAGCCTGGTTGTTTGTCTTTATTTTGGGTTCATTCTTTTATGAAAGTTATTTTCCGTTTACTGATAAAATCTTTTTGATGTGGCTTTGCTGGTTCGGGTTATCCAGTTTCTGCTATTTGGCAATATCCCCCGGAAAGTCTGATAAAAACTTGGGGCCTGTAAAATGCATGCCATTTGATTATTCAATGTTTTTGATTTTGCTGATTTTGGGACTGGTCTATAAAACATGGGAAATTGGAAATATAGGTCCAGGTAGCTTCCTTGTTAACCTCCGTTTAGCAACAATAAAGGTTACGAATGACGCTCCAAGCATTGGGTTAGTGGGCAATTTTTACCCTCTAATCTTCTCGCTCTTTATTTTTGAATCATTCAACGCTTGTAAGTATAATCGTAGATTAAGGTGGTTGCTTTGGATATGGATGCTTATTTTTGCAGTGACCACAATGGGTAAATTCGCTCTTATCACTCCTGTCTCCGCCTGGATTATTATTAAACATCGTAGAAGAGAAATCAATTTTAGGAAACTTACCCTGATTGCAATTGCGATGATACTATTAATGATTGCTATTCATTATTCCAGAGCAACTGTAGATTACAAGGATACTCTTCTTGAAGTGTTGTCGATATATTCATACTCGCCAATTATTGCACTTGGTGAATTGGATGTTAGCGGGAAATTGACTGAGTTCGCTGAATACACTTTCAGATTTTATTATGCGATAAAATATTACTTCGTTGGAGGGATACCGCCTGTAGAAACAATCTTAAACTTTGTCTATGTACCTGTTGCTACAAACGTTTATACCGTAATGCAGCCTTTCTATACTGACCACGGATTTGTTGGAATTATTTATGGCGCTCTGTTTTATGGTCTATTTTACGGACTTTTGCATAGATATTATCTAAAGGGTCGACAACTGGCAATAATTTGCTACGCTGCATTTTCGATAAGTCTTATTACCCAATTTTTAGGGGAAACTCTTATTACAAATTTTTCAGGGAATCTGCAAATTATTATCGCAGCTATACTTGTTGTCTCCCTCTCCAGAGAAAGGAAAATGTGTCAGTAGATATTTTAATGGCCACCTTTAATGGTGGGAAATACCTTCGCAATCAACTTCTTTCTCTGTTCCAACAAACGTACTCGGATTGGACTTTGTATATTAGAGATGATGGATCAACTGATAATACGGTTGATATTATTGATGAATTTGTGTCCCTTGATAGCAGAATCAAGAAAGTTGCAAATAGTGAAAAACGACTTGGACCTGCTAGAAATTTTCTAAAGTTATTGGAGTCAAGTACTTCCCGCTACGCTGTCTTTTCTGATCAAGACGACATCTGGTTTGAGAAAAAGCTGGAAATACTAGTAACGTTTGCAGAAAAGAAATTTGATGAATCAATGCCATGCCTCGTTTACGCCGACGGTCATGCGTATTCAGATTCTGAAGGTGTAATTGTATCCCAGAGTGTTTCTCACCTTCATGCAAACAATCTCCGGGAATTCCTTTTTTTCAATTCCGGATACCAAGGGAGTTCAATGTTGTTTAACCAATGCCTGGTTAATATGGCAGTGAGTTACAAGGCTCCTTTTTATATGCATGACGATATTGTGTCTCTGTTTGCACATATGTTCGGAAAGGTATTTTTTGTTCCTAAGCCACTCATGCTGTATCGGCAACATGCAAATAACGTCACTGGTAGCACCAGTAAGAGTCTTATAGACGTCGTGCTACATTTTTTTAGACGCAATGCTTTTGTCCTTAGTCGTAAGCATTACGAAGAAAAAAGAGAATTCTATAACGAGTTTAAGGAGAAAATGTCTGACTGTGATAGGTCACTCTATGAACAGTATCTTATATATCCGGAAGTTTCATTGTTCAAAAGAATGGGCATTGTTCTAATACATGGTTTTAGTATAGGCGGTTACAAGTTGCCTCTAATCGTGAAAACTTTGCTACGGAGACCGATTGAATGATAACGGTACTAACAGCGACCTATAACAGGAGTTATACTCTCGAAAGGTTGTATGCAAGCCTCCTTGCGCAGAATGACAATGATTTTGAATGGGTTTTAGTCGATGATGGAAGCGATGATGATACCGCGGTGCTTATTCGATCATTTGCGACTAAAGCACCTTTCAAAGTAATTTATGTCTTTCAAGAAAACTCTGGTAAGCATGTTGCGATCAATAGTGGAGTGGCGCATTCTTCCGGCGAATTTATCTTGATTGTTGATAGCGATGACGCCATGACAGAAAATGCAATCCTTTCTGTGCAGAAAGCTACTATTAAAGCCACTGAAGATATCGCAGGAGTTTGTTTCAGAAGATCTTATTTTGACGGGCAACTGATAGGCAATAAAGTTGAAGGCATGGATTCAATCAGCATGCATCCATCGGAAGCAAGTGTTTTTTTTGGTGGAGACTTGGCATATGCGTTCAGAAAAAAAGCACTTATTGACAATCCATTTCCAGTCATCATAGGAGAGAAATTTGTCCCGGAACTATTCGTCTGGAATAAGATAGGCGATCAGGGGAAAATCAAATATTTCCCAAATAATTCAATATATTTGTGTGAATATCTTCCAGATGGTTATAGTGCCAACTTTATGGTTCATCTAAAAAAAAGTCCAAAAGGGTTTCGTCTTTTTTATATAGACCAGTTTCTTAGGGGAAGAACTTTTATTGCTCGCCTTAAGTGTGCAATCAGAGCAATTCAGTGCCTTTATTATGAGTTGGCAAAGAGTTCTAAGAAGTGAGAATTATTCTGCTGATCACAGGTCTTGGTATGGGGGGAGCCGAAAGACAAGTTGTTGATCTGGCAAATTCCTTTGCCAAAAGGGATCATGACGTTTTACTTGTGTATCTTACTGGTAAAGCAATTGTTTTGCCGACGAATCCATCAATAAAAGTCGTCGGCCTCGGAATGCAAAAAAACCTGCCGGGCTTCATTAGTGCATATCAGAAAGTTGCTCGACTAGTCTCAGATTTTAAGCCGGATGTCGTACACAGTCATATGATACATGCCAATTTGTTTGCACGACTGATTAGACTTACGGTTGCATTCCCTCGCTTGATCTGCACAGCCCATAATACTAACGAAGGTGGTGCGCTGCGTATGTTTGCCTATCGCCTTACCGATTGGTTGGCTGATATCAGTACCAATGTTAGCAATGAGGCAGTAGATGCTTTTGTTGCAAAGGGCGCTGTTAAAAGGGAACGCATGCTGACGGTATCTAACGGAATCGACACTGAACGCTTTAGACCGGACTCATTTGCAAGGGAGAAACTTCGCAAAGAGGCAAATATAGACGATGGAGAAAAGGTAATTCTTGCAGTTGGTCGTTTAATGGAACAGAAAGATTACCCTAATCTTTTGGATTCGTATGCCTTACTGGATAGCAGCACCATCAAAACTCAACTCTGGATAGTGGGTGAAGGCCAGTTGCTTCCTGCTTTGGAAAATCAGGTGGAAATGTTGGGGCTTGATAAGCGAGTTAAATTTTTAGGTGTTCGGTATGATGTTGAATCTTTGATGAATGCTGCAGATGTATTTGTCCTTTCGTCGGCCTGGGAAGGATTTGGCTTGGTTGTAGGTGAAGCGATGGCCTGTGAGAAGGTTGTGGTGGCAACAGATTGTGGTGGAGTCAAGGAAGTTGCAGGTGATGCGGGGATCCTGGTGCCTCCCAAAAATTCGAAAGAGCT
>CAJBRY010000311.1 GCA_903958085.1 uncultured Geobacteraceae bacterium | reverse complement strand
TCTTTTAACTCTCCGGCGGTTTCATTAATAATCTCATTTAAATGACTGAAGTTTCGCATGTCTTTTTTAAGCCGCATTGGCATTAGAAAAGTTAATGATTCGCATCCATTTCGACTGTTGGTCGCCCTTCTGCATCAGGCTCTGGATAAGGGATGCAAAATCAGTGTCGATTAAATCTGCGACAAATTGAAGGAGCTCCACGATAACCATCCAGATCCGCTCCGAGAGCGTAAGTTCAGCCATTTGGCTGGCTACTTCCCGGAACAGCTCACCCAGGGTCTCATAGTTGGTCAGCCTTTTGGCCGTACTGAACATATTGTAGGCAATCAGGGCAACAGAAACATGAGCAATCTGTGCATCAAAATCCCGGGATTGGCATCCGTTAAGATGAAAATGCTGCTTCATTTCACGAAAGCATATCTCTATATTCCAACGTCTTGCATACAACTGGTAGGCTTTCATCGGCGTCAGATCACGGTCGGTGCTGACCAGAAAATGCCAGGGTCCTTTGCCGGTATTCCGGTAAAAGAACAGGCAAACCGGAACCTCCTGCACGGTAACATTAACCTGAATGCATCTCATGTTTAACTTACGGATTCGTTTAGCCTTTCCTTTGCGGGAAAGCCTGTCACACAGGTCCTTTGCAGTAAGTTCCCGGTTCTGGAAGCCATACTTCGTTGTGCCCATCTTGCCCATACCCAATAAATGTTTGCCCGGTAATCCCAATACGAACTTGATCATTTTACCACTCACAAACCAACTGTCCATGAGCACATACCGGAAGGGAACTCCACGGAATAATGCCCGACTAATCATGCTCATGCCCGTATCGGTTTTCTTCATGTCTGCTTCCTTGATACGTTTGGAACCTGCGGATTTTGAGGGGCGTTCTTTGTGGAATTGGCTCTTGGCTTGCTGTGGCTTCAACCCAAAGGGAAACTTCTCATTTTTGCCCGCTTCGCGGTGCAAGGAGAAGTCCAGCGCCAGGAAGCTTTTATCGTCACACCAGCCTAAGAACAATCCTTTGAAGCCCAGCAATGCCCTGTTGTCCACATGCGACCAAACACGACTGACCAGCTCCATTTTAAAACCGGTTTTCTTCAAATCCGTGTCGTCAAGGATCAAGCAAGTATCCGTTGGTTTGCTAACGTTCATGCAACCAATTAGTTTGCAATTGATTCCATCAACAATTGTTCTCCAGCGCAACCGGCAATCATTCATAAATCGGTAGATGACATCCTTTTCGGCATCCAGAGTTTTCTTGAACCACTCGAGCGTATTACCTGATTCATTGGTATTTGCGAGCGGACTCAGTAATAGGGTAAGCAGTACATCCATCCTCCGGTACACACCTTGTGGTCGGTCATTGACTCCTATATGGAAACTGCTTATGCCCATCGTTCGGTACAGCTCAAGAATTTTCCGGATTGCTTTTTGGTCAGAGGTGAAAAAGTCAGCGATCTCTGAAAGAAGTTTTGTACTTTTATTGCGTAGCATGTTTTTTTGTTGTTATAAGCACCACTAATATGCTGAATATTAGTGGAATAACAAAATGAACGTGCTACTTTTTTTAACATTTTTGTAAACTATTTAGGCGGGTTCAGACCTGCGAAACTTCAGTTAATTACGTATGAATTTTCAGGAAATAAAGACAAATCCTTCACCTCTTTTGAAGTCAGGTTAACCCCAATGGGAACCGATCGCGTTCTGACATTCGTTCGCGACATTACTAACGAGAAG
>CAJBRY010000310.1 GCA_903958085.1 uncultured Geobacteraceae bacterium | reverse complement strand
TCGTTCTGCATTTCCAGCTCAATCTGGTGTACGCGCAGTTCGAGGAGAGTCCCTTGTATTTCCTCTGGAGATAGTTTTTTAATGTCCTCGGGTGTGACGGGCGTATTTTTAAGGGCATTCTCCTCAGCCCGCTTACGCAATTCTGCGATGTTCTCTGTATAGTGTTTTTTGTAATCAATCATATTACAGCCTGATCCGTTTGCTTTCGGTGATATCGGTACCCACCCCTACAAAGAAAGGAATTCCCTTTTTCGTGTTTACTCCGGGGCGACCATTCCATTCGACAAGGAGTCTCTGTCCGGATTTGCCCACGATCAGGTTCTCCACCACCACCGCCTTCCCATTTCTGATAATCTCCTGGAACACGCCATTCAGCATTTCGCGGTTTTCTTCAGGCACAAAAGTCTGCACGTAGTCAAGACCCCTTATCTCTTCCTCTGCATATCCGAGGGTGCTCAGCATCGACTTGTTCATCATGATTGTCTTACCGTCAAAGCCGATAGCTACAATAAAGGCGGGCGAGGTGTTTAACAGCAATTGGGAGAAATCCATGGCATCCTGCAATGCCTCTTCGGCTCGTTTGCGTTCCGTGATGTCGGAAACAACATGGACAACTGCTGAGACATTATTGTCTTCATCAAGAACCGGATCAGCGGTGACTTCCAGCCAGCACTCTCCTGATTTTAAAACGGCAGTCTCCCTCTTCTTCGTTTTTTTCATTAATGTAAGCGGGCACTCTGGTATGGGGTTTGACGTGCCGTGAACAACTTCGCAGCAATACTTCCCGAGTATTTCGCCCTGTTTGAAATTATTGAACAAAATATAGGAGGCCTTATTGCATCTCAGTATCTTGTGTTTGGGGGAAAGCAGAAAGACAGCTCCATTAATGGCGTCAAATGTGTTCTGCCATTCAATGGTGGTGTCACGGAGGAGTTTGTCGTAATATTCCCTTATCGTGTTGTCACGGCATATGCTTATGACAGCCGGCTCACCGTTTAGTGTTATCAAATTCGCTGTGACTTCGACAAAAAAACGGGTTCCATCTTTTTTCTGGTGCAAGGTTTCGAAGGTGATAGGCTTGCGGTTTTTGAGTTTTGCCGTGTGTTCAGGCATACACATGCGCTGTTCCGGCGCATCCACTTCATTGGGTCTCATCGCGAGCAATTCGTCTTCCGTATAACCAAGCATTTCGCATGCTTTTTTATTTACAGCCAGGATCATGTTTTCATTATGAACAAATATCGCGTCTCCGGCGTTTTCAAAAAGCATTCGGTAAAACGAGTCTCCGCTATGCAGCGCATCAGTCATACCATCCCCCTTTGTGGCACGTATTCATTGAATCTTTACTACCACTACCATTGCAAATCTTCCAAATATTACTTCTATGTACAATCAAATTCAAGTATTGATATCAAGATTCAGAATGAAAACAACTCAAGTGCTTCTCGATCGTCTTCTATTTTGTTTTTGTATTATTCTGGCTCCTGACTTCTTTTATTCTTTTGGGTTGCGGGCAAAGCCCCATAAGCGTTAAGTTGTTTGACAAGTTCCATGCGGTAGCCTATATTACAAGTAT
>CAJBRY010000309.1 GCA_903958085.1 uncultured Geobacteraceae bacterium | reverse complement strand
TCTGCTGGAATCTCGTTTTGCGATAATTCAACGGCAACTGCAAGATCACGATAATATTTGATATTTGCCTCTATCAAATTTGCTTCTGACTTTTCAACATTGCTCTGTAGATCCGTGTTTCCAACTTCGGGGCACAATGTTCGAATGAGAAAACCAAGAACCCGCCTTAATGCCAGAGGGGCCTTCTCATGCGGTATAATAAGGCGTGAGACTGTAAGGTGATTTTCTTTTTTTTCAATGATTGCCGGCATAAAGGCGGTCAAATCTTTTAACTGTTTAGGTGCCTGTTTATTGCCAGCCGAGAATGCCTTTATACGAATCTGCCTGCCGGAACCTATATTGAGAACAAGGGGTATCGATTTGGCAATTGGAGTAACTTCGTCAACAAAATTGTAGTTTAACCATGAATCAACCGGATCCATCATCGAGAAATAACAGACAAAAACCTCTTCCGTATCGCTGACCGGCTTGGAGTTGTTCACACTGAGCGCCTGACTGCCTGCTATATCATCTGGCATAAAACCGGTAGCCAGATGGTGATGGTTTATGTAGTCAATAAACGGCATCAATACCTGCCCCTTCTGCCCTGCCAGGTTAAAATGACGCGTGCCGAGGAAATTGGACAAGAGCAGTTTATCCAGCTGTTTTTTCTCCAATAACCTCTGATTTTCTTCAAACTTTTTTACGCCCTCTCGCAAACACAGCAATTTCTTGAGAAGAGCCGGAGATTTGGCTAAAGCAAACCAGGGGCTTCTTTTTCTGACTTCGGCAAGCTTGCCGCTAGTGCTGTAGATCGCAAGCATTAACTCCATGCATCGCTTGTGGGTAGTCGAAGTTCCATCTGCAGCGTTATTTATCCAGATGTCATCTCCATCAATCTTCAGATCAAATGCTGCAAGTGAAGGAAGACAGCTTATAGGAACTTTAAGCAGACAATCATGGAGATTGCGGTGCAAATCGCTTCGGACATTAAAATTGCCATTGCTTTCAAGAATGGTAAGTTGCGGGTGTAAAAACGCCCCCTCATTGAGAACCAGATTTTGCAGTTCCACCAGATTTTTTTCCAACGCAGGGTTGGTCACATCAATCTTCAATGTATACACTCCAGGCCTTGGTCGATCAATTGAGCGAATGTCAGATATTATGCAGCTTTTTTCCGTAGTCCGCCATAAAATTGGGCGGTTAAATTGAGAAAAAGAATGGAATGAGCCTGAATATCTTCGTTGCAGTCCAGACGTTGCAGATACCGTAAAGCAGGGCGTATTCCCATCCGATGAGTGGACTATCTCTCGTATGGGCACTTAGAGAATCGAGAGGGTGTCAGTGGCGTTGCGTAATCCATTCTAACGCTTCATTATTTTGTTTCTAATTGTATAAAAAGCTGCCAAATACTCTTCAAAGCGCAATTCATTATAAGCGATTTTAAGCGCATCACTTACCCTTGCTTCATGCTGAAAATCAGCCAGCATTGGAGTTAGTATGGCACTTGACCACATATTGTAGGAATTGACCTTCCAGTTTTGAATTGATAATAGTAAAGAGGCAACTCTTTCTATCAAAAATACCTTTCTTTGCACGTTACCCGTATAGGTAGTTTCAGCTATCAAACCTGCTCCAAGTTTACCTACGCCCTGTTCAC
>CAJBRY010000308.1 GCA_903958085.1 uncultured Geobacteraceae bacterium | reverse complement strand
TATTTTTTTTAGTAATGGATAATTAACATTGTAGATCTTTGTAAATGATGTTGATAGCCGCACCCCTGTTTCTGGGAGAATATCACCGTCAACTGTTTCGATCCGGTTGTTATTTCCCCGTCGGTCAGTTGCATAGCCTCTCATATGTACTCCAGCAAACAGTTCTGACTGAAGATAATTGTTCCGAAAAGGGAGAATAGTAATTCGAGGAAATAAATTTAAACGTTGGCCGCTTGGAATTGATTCACGATACAGATTGTCTGCTGTTGCATCAAGATCAAAATATAGCGGCATGGAGTATATCCCTTGACGTACTCCAAAAAAACCTATTGACGGAAGCACCTGAAGTGTCCCCTGATTGTTAGAGCTATATAATTCTTCATTGTATTTCAAATAAGAGCTTACTCCAAAATTTTGCCAGGTTTTTAAAGCGTTTATGGTTGTATCAGTCGATTGACGATTATAATCACCGCTTTTCTCACCAAAATCATTTAAAAAAGTACGGTCACTTGTTAAGTTGACAGACATACGCAGATTTGCATCTTTAGAAATAATTTCTTTATGCTCCTGCGAAAGTTGCCATCTAAACTTGTTTTCCAGCAGATCATAAATAGGGTAAAAATTAAGATGCCCTTCACTTCCACGTTTTCGAATATATCGATAATCAACCCCTGTACCAAGTCCGCGTCTTGACATTAAATCCATATCAAATTCTACATCCTGACTGGGGGATATTACCCAATAAACTGGAATACCCAGCTGAATTCCCCTTCTTCTTGAGTAACCAAATTGAGGAAACAGTAGTCCTGACTTTTTTTCAAGTGCAACTGGAAAACTGATCCAGGGAAGATAGAGAACCGGAATATTTTTAATATAGAAGATTACCTTACGGCCTGTAGCGTAATCCTGTGTATTGACTTTAAGGTCATCGACTTTGAATTTCCAACTTGGATCCGCCATGTCGCAGGTTGTTAGTTCAGTTGATGTCAGGTTGAACCTGTTTTCGTCTATTCGAATAAGCTTTTCAGAAACAATTGTCATCTTTGATTCGGAAACCGAAAGTAGTGCTTTGTCCATTTCTGCCCTACCGGTATCCGTGTTAAGAGTGAGTGTTTCGCCTTTAGCAATAGCAGAATCTTTTGTCAGAACAACTGAACCCGTCGCGTATATCATATGTGTTGAAACCGAATATCTGATTTTATCAGCGTTTAGACTCAACCCCTTCCAGATGACAACCACATTTCCTTCAGCAGTATAAAAACCGTCACTAGAACTTTGGTTCATTCTATCAGCGTTGATGTGGATGTTCTCATCGGTTGACAGTGACGAAGCAGCGTCTGAAAATGAAGTCGAACAGGAAACAATGAATAGTATGAATAGATATCTAAGTAAAATCATTGGGTTAGTCAGCCCCTGATCCCAATAAAATTTTCATGTTCAAGCCAGGCCTTAACTTCACCTACTACAAATAACGATCCACAAATCAGAACCAGATCATCATTAGAAGCATCACCACAGGCCTTGCAGATACCGGCAACCACAGAACCGCACGGCTGGGATAAAATTCCTTTATTGAGGAAATATTCTGAAAGTTCAACATCTTTCAAAGCCCTGTCAACAGCAGGGGTTACTGTATAGGCAGCGTCAATATGTGGTATCAGGGGTTCAAATATACGTTCGACGTCCTTGTCATTACATATTCCGGTTACCATTAGCAGGCGAGCGTATGAATAATCGCGAAGAGATTCGGCCAGTGCAGACGCTCCGGCAGGGTTGTGGGCACCGTCCAATAATATTCTTGGCGAGCCAGGTATCAACTCCATGCGCCCTGGCCAGCAGGCATTTTCGATACCTTTGGTAAGGGCAGATAGTGTAATATTCATTCCGCCTTCAGCTAGGATCTCAGCTGCTGCAAGTGCAACGGCTACATTTTCTGATTGATAGCGGCCGCGAATCCCTGGAGTCAGTTTAGGCAGATCTAAATTTATCCCATGATAATCTAATTTGCCGGTATTCTCCCATGTTACCGAAAATTCCGAACCTAGAGCATACAGAGGGCATTTATTTTTTCGACAATACTCTTCAATAACAATGCCAGCGCCATCAGACTGTTTTGCACAGACTGCCGCAGTGCCAGGCCTGATTATTCCGACCTTTTCCCGGGCAATTTCTTCAGTTGTTGCACCAAGATAATCCGTATGATCAAGAGATATAGGGGTCAGAATGGTCATTTCACCTTTAAACGTGGCTGTAGCGTCTGATTGACCACCCATTCCGGCTTCAATAACCGCCACGTCAACACCTTCATCGCTAAAAATCTGTGCAGCAAGCGCAGTAGTTATCTCAAAAAAAGTAGTATCATCCGCTGCCAGTTGCAGAATATAGTTCAGCTTTGCAGCCAGTTTATCTGAGGGATAGTCTATACCGTTGATTTTGAATCTTTCGTTGAAATGAACAAGATGAG
This sequence comes from uncultured Geobacteraceae bacterium, assembly GCA_903958085.1. Taxonomy (GTDB): domain Bacteria; phylum Desulfobacterota; class Desulfuromonadia; order Geobacterales; family Pseudopelobacteraceae; genus JACRCG01. Next base: position 2,806 of record CAJBRY010000308.1, on the reverse strand, counting down.
GTGAACTGAACTGGGCAATTGATTGCCCGGATTGGAGGAGGATAGATGAGAGAAATGCCGCTGTAGATCCCTTGCCGTTAGTTCCCGCCACATGAATAGTGCGAAAGTTTCTTTCAGGATTGCCTAAACGCCCAAGCAGGTTGCTAACTCTCTCGATTCCTGGTCGTATGCCAAACCGCCGACGGGCGTAAAGCTTTTCAAGCACGTCGGCAAGGGGCATATCAGGCGTTATTGTGATGCAGCATCTTCAATATTGAAGCCAATTTTGAACGCATCTCTGTACGAGGTATTATGGCATCAACCATGCCGTGGTCCAGAAGATATTCAGCACGCTGAAAGCCTTCTGGCAGTTTTTGGCGAATAGTTTGCTCAATAACACGTGGTCCAGCGAATCCGATAAGTGCCTTTGGTTCGGCAATATTAACATCACCAAGCATCGCAAAACTGGCCGTAACACCACCTGTTGTAGGATCAGTCAAGAGCGAAATAAAAGGGATGCCGGCATTTTTTAGCTTTGCCAGAGCCGCAGAAGTTTTAGCCATTTGCATCAGCGAAAGAATGCTCTCCTGCATTCTAGCACCGCCGGAAGCAGAAATAATAATAACCGGCTGACGTTTTTGCAGACCACGCTCGATAGAGCGGGTGATTTTTTCGCCGACAACACTTCCCATGCTGCCACCCATAAAGGAAAAATCAAAGCACGACACCTGTACCGGCAACTCTTCAATGGAGCCCTCGACGCAAATTACGGCATCTTTTGATCCACCCTTTGAGAGCGCAGTATCAATACGTTCCTGATAGCTTTTGGCATCTTTGAATTCAAGAAAATCAACGGAAGTAACACCTGCGTCATACTCCTGCCATTTACCTCCATCAAGTAAGGCTTCTAGGCGTTTTCGTGCTGAAATTCTATAATGATATCCACACTTAGGACAAACCTGAAGATTCGCTTCAATGTCCTTGCTTAAGAGTGTTTCAGAACAGCCGGGACATTTTATCCACATACCATCAGGAACCGTGACTTTTTTTCCACTTGATTTTTCAATTCCGGTTTTTTCTTTATTGAACCAACTCATACCGAATACCTCAGCTTTCGTGATTCCAAAATATTTTAAATAACTGAATTAAATGCTTGTAAGCAGAATAGGAGCACCGTCATGCCGAATCCTTGGCTATCGAAGAACATCTTTCAGGCTCATTACATATTCTTTTAGTTTATGTTTCAACGACTGGCCACTATTTTCTTCAAATAGTCTGACAATTGCGCTTCCGACCACCACTCCATCAGCCAGAGCAGCAACTTCTGAAGCCTGACCGGTGGTGGAAACTCCGAAGCCTGCTACCACAGGGAGTGAAATGTGCTGCTTAACGCTAAAAAGCTCGTCAGCAAGTGTTTCTGAAACAGATGTCCTGGCTCCGGTAACGCCGGTAACCGTTACATAATAGACAAATCCGCTCCCAATCTTTTCAACTGTTTTTATGCGAGCGGCATCAGACGTAGGTGTAAGTAAAAAAATTACATCTAGGCCGTAGCGTTTTGCCTGAGATGTGAGTTCCCGCGATTCTTCCGGCGGCATATCAACAAGTAAGACCCCATCAACTCCAGCATTTGATGCATCACGACAAAAACAGTCATAGCCGTAGGCGTGGACAGGATTAAGGTATCCCATCAGAATAATAGGAATTTCAGAGCGCAGGCGGATTTTTTCTACGAGTTCCAGAATTCCATGGAGCGTTGTTCCTGAAGCCAGCGCCCTTTCTGAAGAGAGTTGAATGGTAGGTCCGTCGGCCATAGGATCCGAGAAAGGGACTCCAAGCTCAATAACGTCAGCACCTGACTCTTCAAGAAGATAAATCATTTCTTCCGTTACTGCCAGATCAGGGTCACCTGCAGTAATAAATGTTACTAGAGCCTTTGAGTCAGTGGCCTGAAGGGTTTTAAATCGAGCAGCGAGTCTACTCATTAGCTGTCACCTTACAGGTCATATTTTGAAGCCGGTCATTTCTTTTTCAAGCAGATCAATTTGGTGAGACAAATCAGCTACAGCAGTATTCATGACTTTTGCTGCCTGACTATTTGCAGTACTTGCCCCCTCTATGCTGTTTACTGACGCAGAAATCAGTCCACTGCTCTCGACTTGTGAACGACACGCCTCTCTAATCTGATCAATCATCCCGGTAACATCTTCTGTTGATCTTGCAATAAGGCTGCTAGCCCGACTTTGTTCACGGGTTGAAGTACGGACATGGATAGTAAGATCCTTCATTCTTTCTACAGCAGATGAAATCATGTCAGTTCCTCTCGAATGTTCAGACGATGATTTCGCAATATTCTCAACCATTTCTTCAACGCTTTCCATTGCCTCTCGAATACTTTGACTGCCTCGTGCCTGTTCAACAGTGGCCTTGGCAATTTCACTCACCTGAATTCCTGCACGTTGCACGCCAGTTACTATTTTCTCAAGAGCCGAACCGGAGCGCTGCGAAAGTTTTTCTCCATCAGAAATGCTTTCCTCTGCCTGACTTATTGCGTCAACGGCCCGGCAGGTTTCTTCCTGAACACCCTTAATAACAGCTGCAATTTCACGGGTAGAACTGCTTGTTCGTTCCGCCAGTTCTCGAATTTCGTCGGCAACTACGGCAAAGCCTTTACCATGTTCGCCCGCCTGTGCAGCAATAATTGCGGCATTAAGTGCGAGTAGATTGGTCTGTTCCGCAACTTCATCAATAACTGAGAGAATGGCACCAATATCGTTTACCCGCAAGGAGAGTGTCTCAACAACTTCAGCGGTTATCTGTGATGATG
>CAJBRY010000307.1 GCA_903958085.1 uncultured Geobacteraceae bacterium | reverse complement strand
GTCACGGCTACCTCTTGATAAGGCATATTCTGCATATCGCGGAGCACTAATACCTCACGAAATTCGGCACTAAGTGCTTCTACACAGCGCTTTAAATAGTTCCGCAACTCTTCGTCCTGCAACTCCTCCAGAGCGGTAGGCGCTGTGGATGGTGGTTCAGGCCTTTCATCTTCTTCACCTCCGGGAAACGGAGCGTTAAGTGAGTACGCCTCATGTCTTTCGTTTTGCCGTGATTTGCAGAGGTAGTTGCGTGAATGATTAACTACAATTGATGTCAACCAGGTTGAGAGCTTTGCATCCCCCCTGAAAGTGCCGATCTTCTGCCACGCGGCAATCATTGAATCCTGAACAATATCACAAGCGTCTTCGTATACTCCTGTCATGCGGAAAGCAATATTAAGCAGCATACGCTGGTGCCGCTTAAGAATGCACTCGAATGCGGCAAGGTCACCGTCTTTGCAGGCAGCAACCAGAGTATCGTCGTCGATGCTATCAGACAGAGGCCTGCCCATATTCAGTTAGACAAACCAAACGTGTAGAAAGTTCCAGAAATTGTTTTATCAGGGAAGTTACATTTCACGGTTTATTCCTGCTGTTCCGGATACGAACGGTAATTTTCATGGGTGTAGTCTCTATATTAACGGACGTTTTCTGTCAACAGTACACTCTCGGCATCAAAGCGTAAATATTTCCATTCACAAATTGCGCAATCACTCTTCCCTGTTATACTCTTGATAAAAATATTCATTGGAGAACTCACCATGAACATTCACGAGTATCAGGCGAAGGAGATTCTGAACAGTTATGGCATTCCAATTCCAAGAGGGCGTGTTGCCCTTACCTCTGATCAGGTAGAACGTGCCGCAAAAATGATGGGTGGACGTTGCGTCATCAAGGCTCAAATATATGCCGGTGGGCGGGGCAAGGCTGGAGGTGTCAGGCTGATTCACCATCCTGAAGAAGCTCAGGAATTTGCTAAAGAGCTGTTTGGCCGTGCACTGGTTACCAGGCAGACAAGTTCAGCGGGATTAAAGGTCAGGCGTATTCTGGTAGAGGAAGCTGTTGAAATAGCTCGTGAGTTTTATCTTTCCATTACGCTTGATCGTGAAAGCTCCAGATACATTCTGATAGCATCAGCCGAAGGTGGGATGGACATTGAGGAAGTTGCCATCAAAAGTCCTGATAAAATACTCAAACTTACGGTAGATCCATTTATTGGTCTACGTCCGTATCAGGCTCGTAAGATTTCTTTGGCGCTGGGACTTGCCGGAACCATTTGTGAAGATTGTGTCGAACTGATCCTTAATCTTTACAAAATCTGCCAGGAGAAAGACTGTGCTCTTATTGAAATAAATCCGCTGGTAGTGACAAAAGCGGGTTGGTTGATGGCAATGGATGCTAAAATAACTTTTGATGATAACGCTGTCTACCGCCATCGCGAATACCCGGATATGGTTGACTATTCGCAGCTCGACCCGCTTGAAATTTCTGCAGGCAAATACGATCTAGCATATATAAAATTGTCGGGCACAATTGGCTGCCTGGTTAACGGAGCCGGCTTGGCTATGGCCACTCTTGATGTGCTTCACGAGTTTGGAGGCGAACCGGCAAATTTTCTGGATGTTGGCGGTGGGGCGACCCGTGAAAAGGTTGCTGAAGCTTTCAGGATCATATTGCAGGATAACGATGTAAAGGGGATTTTTGTCAATATTTTTGGTGGCATTATGCGTTGCGACGTCATAGCCCAGGGGATTATTGAAGCTGCCGGTGCTGTAAATTGCACTTTGCCAATCGTAGTTCGAATGGACGGAAGCCAGGTTGAGGAGGGGAAAATGTTGCTCCTTGAATCAGGTTTGAACGTGCAGATCGGGCAGACTTTGGGAGATGGAGCGGAAAAAATTGTTAAAATGCTGAATCAGGAGGTGCAGTAAGCTATGGCAATTCTCGTTGATAAAAGCTCTCGTATTGTAGTCCAGGGTATCACCGGAAGAAGCGGCCTTTTTCATACCAAACAGTGCAGAGAGTATGGAACCACTGTTGTAGCTGGCGTCACTCCAGGCAAGGGGGGAATTCATATTGAAGGCATTCCGGTATTTAATACAGTTGCCGAGGCTGTCAAGTATACTGAAGCCAATGTTTCAATGATATTCGTACCGCCTCCGGGTGCGGCAGACGCAATTATGGAGGCAATTGATACAGGAATAGGTCTTGCTGTATGCATTACCGAGGGGATTCCGATTCGAGATATGGTGCCGGTGAAGGCGGTTCTGCAAGGGAGTAAAACCCGCCTGATTGGCCCAAACTGCCCCGGAGTT
>CAJBRY010000306.1 GCA_903958085.1 uncultured Geobacteraceae bacterium | reverse complement strand
CGATCTCTGCACAATTCAGGACGGCTTTGCTTTCCTCCATCATGGACATTACCGTGGCTCGTTCTCTGCGAGGCGATCACCGCAAGGGTTTCTGGCCGATCCAGCAGCTTATCCAGCTGTTAAAAAGCCTTTCCTACCAAAAATACGAAGGGAAGCCTGCCACAACCGGCGTTATTATCCATCGCACCACTCCGGCAGAACTTCGTACTCTGATGAAGCAGCGGAAACATACTCTGGTGCCTCTTAAAAGTTCACAAAGCATTGCCCCCGGCTTTTTTGATAACCCCCTCACCTATCGCTTCATAGACGGAACAAACCTTTTCTTTATTGCCGGCATTCAGATGCAGGTGAACGGCATCGTAACCATAGCCGACACAGCACTCTTCAATGAGGTGGAGAGACAGACGCAGAGGGAGCTTTTTTCAATCATCAGAAGAAGTGGTGTTGGTGCGTTTGCCGTCACGGTAAACGAAGCTTCAGACATTGAAGTTCTTACCAGTCCGGCTCGAATCATGGTAAGAAGAAAAGGTGTGTGGAGTATTTTTGATCCGGATATATTTCGGACATTTCTATCAAACAGCATTGAAAAAGAAGCAGCTGAAGATCTTATATGGACTCTCTATGCACTCTCAAAAATGCGATATGGGACCGTAGTCATGATATACGGTGGCAGCAACAGGCAGCTAGCCACTCTGAAAAAAGGAGCTGTCGGTGGCTCCGACCCTATTGGGAGACTGCTTATCGAGCGTGTACAAAAAAGGGGCATCAGTGAATTGAAGCAGGCGGGAACACTCCTCAGGATTCTCTCGTCGGATGGCCTTACCGTATTCAACGCAAAAGGAAGACTGCTTGATACAGGCTTCATCATTGATACATCGCATGCACGTGAAATGGTCGCTGGCGGCGGCCGAACAACGGCGGCCTGTGCCGCTTCGCATTTTGGAAAGGTTATTAAAGTATCTCAGGATGGTCCTATTGAACTTTACGAGAACGGCGTACAGGTTTACCGTTTTGGCTGAAACCGGCTCTGACAAAAACCTATTATGGCCGTTTTAGTAGCACAACATAAAATATGCCCAATAAATATGCATCTCCAAGCCTGAGTATTCCCATTTTTGGAGGTTATTTGTAATATAATTGGCTTGTTGTACCAGAACAATGTATTGGCACGTCACATGCTTAATACGTTTATAAAAACGCTGCTAAAATACGAATCTGGCAAAGGCGCCAACCATTTATCACAATGGTGGCGCCTTTTTGCTTTGTGAGGTAAGTCATGGCTAAACCGGACTGGTACGATACCGATAATTGTGAAACCCACGACAAGGGTGCCCCCAAGTTCTGCAAAAAATCAGAACCGGGTGAAGGAACCGAGCGATCATGCGCATACGACGGCGCCCGTGTTGTGCTGATGCCGATCACAGATGTAATCCATCTGGTTCACGGTCCGATCGGATGTGCCGGAAATTCCTGGGACAACCGTGGGGCCAGGTCCTCTGACGCCCAGCTCTACCGGCGCGGCTTTACTACCGAGATGCTGGAGAACGATGTCATCTTTGGTGGTGAAAAGAAGCTTTACAGAGCAATCCTCGACCTTGCGGAGCGCTATAAGGAACAGGCCAGGGCCATATTCGTCTATGCAACCTGCGTGACTGCCATGACTGGTGATGACGTGGAGGCGGTCTGTGCTGCTGCGGCTGAAAAAGTGTCTATTCCAGTCATTCCGGTCAATACCCCGGGTTTCATAGGTGATAAGAACATAGGTAATCGTCTGGCAGGTGAGATTCTTTTCAAATACGTGATTGGCACGACTGAGCCGCCAACCCTTGGTGAATATCCGATAAACCTGATCGGAGAGTACAATATTGCCGGTGACCTGTGGGGGATGTTGCCACTGTTTGACCGGTTGGGAATCCAGGTGCTGTCCTGCTTCAGCGGCGATTCAAAATTCGAGGAGCTGCGCTATGCCCATCGCGCCAAGCTTAACATTATTATCTGTTCCAAGTCCCTGACCAACCTGGCCAAAAAAATGCAGAAATCCTACGGCATGCCGTATCTGGAAGAGTCCTTCTACGGCATGACTGACACAGCCAAAGCCTTGCGTGATATTGCCCGTGAACTGGACAACATAGTAAATGGTCTGGAAAAAAGGGTCATGCAGGATCGGGTGGAGCGGCTGATTGCAGATGAAGAAGAAAAATGCCGTGCGGCTATAGCGCCGTACCGGGCACGTCTGAAAGGGAAGACCGCAGTGCTGTTTACCGGAGGTGTCAAAACCTGGTCGATGGTTAATTCCCTGACGGAGTTGGGAGTTGAGGTGCTGGCGGCAGGCACGCAGAACTCAACCCTTGAGGACTTCTATCGCATGAAGGGGTTGATGCACAAGGATGCCAAGATCATCGAAGACACCTCCACGGCCGGATTGCTTGCGGTCATGCGCGAGAAGATGCCGGACCTGATTGTGGCAGGCGGCAAAACCAAATTTTTGGCTCTCAAAACTAAGACCCCTTTTATGGATATCAATCATGGTCGTTCCCATCCCTATGCCGGATACGATGGGATGGTCACTTTTTCCAGGCAGCTGGACATGACGGTAAACAATCCCATCTGGCCAATCCTGAATGCCCCGGCCCCCTGGGAAAAAAATCAGGAACAGCTTGATTCGGATCTTTCTGTCTGCGCGACTCATGGCGAAACCTTTCTGGCAGAGGATATCTCCTCTTCGCGGGTCAAAGTTTCCACTAAGCCTGCTACAGTCAATCCGCAGAAAAATTCACCGGCTTTGGGCGCAACCATGGCTTATCTGGGCATTGACAATATGCTCGGCCTGCTGCATGGCGCTCAGGGGTGTTCCACATTTATCCGACTGCAGTTGTCTCGACACTACAAAGAATCAATCGCACTGAATGCCACTGCCATGAGTGAGGATAGTGCAATATTCGGTGGTTGGGAAAATCTTAAAAAGGGGATCGGACGGGTAATAGAGAAGTTTGCTCCTCAGGTAGTCGGGGTTATGACTACCGGCTTGACCGAGACCATGGGCGATGACGTGCAGAGTGCCATCGTGCATTTTCGTCAGGAGCACCCTGAGGTTGCCCATATTCCGATAATCCACGCCTCAACACCTGACTACTGCGGGTCAATGCAGGAGGGGTATGCTGCAACAGTGGAAGCTATACTGGCAACGCTGCCGGAAGGTGGGGAGAGCATCCCGGGGCAGGTAAATTTACTTCCAGGCGCACATCTTACACCCGCCGATGTAGAGGAATTGAAGGAACTGGTAGAGTCTTTCGGTCTTACGGTGTTGACAATTCCAGACATCTCCAACGCCATGGATGGACATATTGATGAGGTTGTTTCTCCGCTTTCCACTGGCGGAATATCGATTGATAATATCAGAAAAGCTGGCCGCAGCATTGCGACGTTTTATGTCGGAGACTCATTGGCAAAAGCCGGACTGAAACTGAAGGATAAATTCGGCATTCCTGTCTATGGCTTCACCTCGCTAACAGGACTGTCTGAAACTGACCGATTTATGGAGGCTCTCTCAGCCATTAGCGGAAGACCGGTGCCGGATAAGCATCACCGCTGGAGGTCGCGCCTGATGGACGCCATGGTCGATAGTCATTACCAGTTTGGTACCAAGAAGGTCGCCATTGCTCTGGAGTCTGACAATCTTAAAACCATGACTCACTTCCTGGCCGGTATGGGGTGCGAGATAAAGGCAGCTCTATCAGCCACCCGCACCCGCGGGCTGGATTCGTTGCCATGCGAAAATGTTTTTGTAGGAGATCTGGAAGATCTTGAGACTGCTGCTGTCGGGGTTGATCTGATCGTAGCCAACTCTAACGGCAGACAGGCGGCCGGTAAGCTCAAGATAGGTGCTCATCTCCGCGCCGGTCTTCCAGTCTTTGACCGTTTAGGGGCTCATCAGAAGATGTGGGTTGGCTATCGTGGAACCCTCAATCTGGTGTTTGAAACAGCAAATATCTTTCAGGCCAATGCCAGAGAAGCTCAGAAACTGGCGCATAACTAATAGAATGGCCAGCTCATTTTTTAGTTCGATAATATTTTTAACTACTTTACCACTTGCAGATGCCCTTCGAATTTGAATCAGAAACATTTAGCAGCCACTATTACAGCTTATACGAAGAGTACATTTGCGTAATTTATGTGCACCAGTAGACATAAATAGTGTCCGCAATCAGCACCATCGGACGGCATTAACGTCACTTCTACTGTTGGCATGCTATGTGCTATTTCCAAAATATATTTTAATCGAATCGGCAAAGACGCCGCCTTTGAAAGGGCCGCGTCTTTTTTTTGTCGTGAAAGGGGTGATAGTTATGAAAATCGGATTTACTACTTCAACAGGAGAAACTATCGATCAGCATTTTGGGCAGTGTCAGAGTTTCCATATATGGGAGGTTGGACCGGATGGGGCTTACTTTCTGGAGGCACTTGCTGTTGGTGAACATGGTGGCGATGAAGAAGATCGCATCGCGGCACGTGCAAAGTTACTTTCTGAGTGTGCGATTGTCTACACTATGCAGATTGGCGGTCCAGCCGCGGCAAAGCTGGTTGCTCAAAAGATCCACCCCATGAAAACTAACAGCGAAGTCAGTTTGAAGGAAACAGTAGAGAGGTTTCAGGAAGTATTGCGCGGCAATCCGCCGCCGTGGCTAAGAAAAGCGCTTAACAAAGGTATCGCCGCTTCATTTATGGATGAAGATTGATTACATACTAAAAGGAGAAAAACCATGGCTTACATTACCGCATTGACAAAAAACAAACAGGAATGGACACCGCAGTACATTAAGACATTGGATGAGGAGACTTGTATCGGCTGCGGCCGATGTTTCAAAGTTTGCGCACATGACGTATTAGCTTTTGAAGAGCTTGATGAGGATGATTCAGCAAAAATGTTTATGAAAATTGCTAATGAGGGCAACTGCATAGGTTGTCAGGCATGCGGCAGAACATGTTCAAAGAAGTGCTTCAGTTTTGAACCGGTTACTGCCTGAAACAGGAGGGATATGCCATGCTGATCGCGGTCGCATCAAAAGATGGCAAAGAGATTAATCAACATTTCGGTCACGCAGAACGCTTTCTCATTTATGATGTAGAAGACGGCATCGCAAAACTGGTAGATGAGAGAGCGGTTGAGCGCTATTGCAGCTTTGACCCGGAACACCCTTTGCGAGGACACATTCTTAAAAGTATTGCCAAGGCTCTTGCCGGCTGCCGGGCAGTGGTGACCTCCCAGATAGGTGAGCATCCAAAGGGAGAGCTGGAAAAGCTCGGAGTTGAACCCTTTGTTACCTGCGGGCCTATTAAGTTCACCCTGGTTGAATTGGCCAAAATACTGTAGATAAAGCTATCCTTCACAACGAGGTGATGACCCTGTATGCATAACGGTTCTTTTAATAACTGCAACCTGCCGCCATGGGTCATCGCATCGCGCCACTTCAACGACAATCCTCAGATGCTTGAGATTCAGGGGGTCAAAGAGGGGAACAGGTTTCTGTTCGACCGGTTGGCTTTGCTGGAAAATCAGGAAGATCGGGCTGTTACGTTCAATGACTATATGTCTGTCAAATTCCAGCTGCATCAATGGCAGGACCAAACGGACAGTGCCAGAAAGAGCATCAAAAACAGTTATCTGCGTTATATGCGTGGCTGGATGATGGACTCCAATTCTGTTGAGGGGGCGGTACTGAAGCGGTGGGTTGAAAGCCGTATGGGTATTATCCCCTCGTTTCATCGTGCACCGATCAAAGGCATCCATAGCGAGGCGTATTTCGACTATTCTGTGGATGTAATGAAAGGGAGCGCCCGCACTAACGCCATTCAGTCCCAGTTGGATATCCTTTACGAATACTGCCAGCTTGAACTTCTCAGAAAATATCCTGACGTTAAGATTATCCCTCTCTATCGCGGTACTTACGATGCCAGTGAGCATGAAATAATCGAGCAGCTTGACAAACGCACCCAGATCGTCCGGCTGAATAATCTTGTTTCGTTTACTTCGGATGAAGAACGTGCCTGGGAGTTCGGCTCAACAGTATGGGAGGTCTTCGTACCGCTGCCCAAGATTTTTTTTTATAACGATCTGCTGCCGGGGAGTATTATGAAGGGTGAAGGGGAATATCTTATTATCGGTGGAGAATATCGGGTTCGGAAGG
>CAJBRY010000305.1 GCA_903958085.1 uncultured Geobacteraceae bacterium | reverse complement strand
GGTTGTTTTTTGGTGCCCAGGGTGCGCGAATTCATTATTACGACCCTATCGATAATACCATAAAATCACTTGGCTCAATGTTCCCAAATGACAATAGGTATGGTTCGCTATATCGGCACATACAAAGTCCGGATGGAAAGATTTATATGGGGACACAGTCAGACAGTGGACAGGCTGGGCTGGTACAGCTTGACCCGGAAACTCTGAAAACCAAGTCATTCAGTAAAGTTGCCGGCATACAACGAGATGAAAAACTCACCTATGTTTATTATCTTGCTGCAGACCCGCCATGGGTTTATCTGGGTGTAGGAAAAGGGCGCTGGCAACTGGTTGCTTTCAACGTTGAGACAGAGGAAAGCAAAATACTGCGAGATAATTGCTCGTGGATCAGTTTCGATGCCAAGGATTATGGTATTCGTGCCAGCTTGCAGGAGGAGAACCCGGAAACGAAGAAAAAAACAACCGCGTATGTTTGGTGTCAAGACGGAAAACTGTATCCTGAAGTTGACGGTAACCGTCCGGAATTGCCTGGCAAAACAATAAAAGAACGGTTTCCGAAATTCTTCGAGGATAAACCCGTATCCCAGGCACCGATGGTGACATTTTCTCCTCCGGACAGGGACGGAGTGGTCAAACTGGAAGTGAAGGCCAGTATCAAATTTAAAGGACAGACGTTTTGCGGTAAAATCAAAAATGTCCAGGCTGTTGACCTAGAATCTTTGGCAGTGTTGCCAGACGGTGACCTGATCGGCAACGGCAAGCAATACAGCAGTTTTTTCCGTTACAGCCCAAAAAGCGGAAAATTAGATTGCCTCGGGACATCTCACGTCAGTCAGCCGGTTTTAGTATCATATGACGATAAAATTTATTATTCCGGATATCCGAATGGATCAACTTATGTATACGATCCGGACAAGCCGTGGCTTAGCTCCACAAGCATTCCACCGTCACAGGCGAGTGATATTAATCCGAGGCAGTTGAAATATCTCGGTGGTGACCTTTGCAGTGGTTCTCACTACGCCTACACTCTGACTCCGGCCTCCAATGGCCGTCTTTATTTTTTGGGACGGCTTGAACGTGGACATCAGGGTAGCGGGGTCGCTTATTATGATGTACAGAGTGAACTCGCCAGCGGTCATCACAAAGACCTGAATTTTGTCAGCCCGCATAATCTGCTGATAATGGAAGACCTGCAACGGATAATAATTTCCGGGCGGCTGCTCAAAGATGATCCTAACTCAAAGGCAACACCACCGGAGGAAGCAAAACTTGTAGTGTTTGACATGGATTTGAAGGAGTTGGAACGGTTACAGGTGAAAAAAGGTTTGACCAGCACGGGACATCTTTATCCTGCGCTTAATAATGACGAGTTTATCGCTCGTATCAACCATGAGGGTGTCAGTGCGTTATACCGCTACAACTTGAAAGACAAACAATTGAAAGGATGGAGCGATGTTGGTGAGCCGATAGATAATGTAATGATACGCGCAACAGACAAAACCTACTGGACGATACAAGGCAATATTCTCGGCAAGCTGGATCCGGTCAGCTTAAAAATCACCAAAGTTGGGAAATTACCCAAGATACCGACTTTGTGCTTGTGGAAAGATAAGAAATTGTATGGGACAGTAGGAAGTGAATTGGTTGAATTTGTTGTGGAATAAGTGCGGAAGGAGAAACCAAAGGGGAAAAGCTCGGCACTGGGCGATATTGAGCGTGATGCAGCAGTTGCCGTGGCTGTTGAAGAGTCGGAAATAAAAAGCTTGGAAGCTGACGGTTTGGATATACTTGCCTTGCTAAACGCTTGGAATAAATCATGACAGAGCTAATTTAATTTTGTGTAAAAAAAATGGCAAACACAAAAAGGACAAGCGATTATCCATGAACAATCTGAATGACATAATTAAAGAGTTCGGGAATCTGGACAGCTATAAAACATGTCCGGAATTCTGGAAAGCTGTTCCTGAAAACAGTATGAAGTTCATTGAGTCTTTACGCGGTGCGGCCGTTAGAATTATCGGACAAAGTGCT
>CAJBRY010000304.1 GCA_903958085.1 uncultured Geobacteraceae bacterium | reverse complement strand
CACCTACGGAAGCGTTCAATTCCTGCAAAGAACGATCAGCAAAAGGCTGAAGCGACATGGTGGAGTATCCAGGAGAATAGCGAACATACCCCATGTTGTAGAAAAATCCTGCTAATGGAAATCCGTTAAACAGGCTAAAACGATAACCATAGCCGCGCCAGGTACCTGTAAGAGATTGACTTTCTCCCCAACTAACTGAAGCTGCTGTTCCGATGGTGCCAAGCCATGGAACCGCAAGGCTTGCACTCATGCCGCCATTACGTACCTCCTCTGTAAACTCTCCAGCTACTCCGAGTGTTAGATAGTCACTAATGCCAACACGATGTTTCAATACGCCAGCCCCTCCGCCGTATGATGTACTTGCCATACCGATATCAAGGCGCTTATTTCCGCCAAAATATGCAAAATCATGAACCCCTTTTTTAAGCAATTCCTGTGAAACGGTATAGGGCATATCAATACGTTTTTCCCGTCCGAATGCATCTTTGATAACAAGTGTAACATCACCGCTGCCATCCATTAGTGGCATATTCTGAAGATCAAAATTCCCTGGACTTATGGAACGTTTGGTCAGCAATGCACCGTTTCGGTATACCTCTACTTCGGAATTTGTCTCTACTGAACCGTTCACAGAAAGACCACCGGTACGTATATAAAACGGATTCATACCAAAGTTGCGGGTTATACTCGCCCCAACTATAGGAGAACCACCTCCCAGAAAACCTGAATTGGCATTGAAGTCACCCAGCGTATAACGGATCATCCTGTCACGATCATCGTATACCAGGTTCGTATATAACCGCGAATATCGTTCATTTTCATTGGCAAGCATAGGCTTGATATAATTGTAACTGGAAAACAATAGCAAATTTCGGTATCTGACTCCCATTTCATGAGGAATGCTGACACTTTGACGTTCAAGCTTACGGTCATGCTGAGCATCGATGCTGTAATTAATAAAAGCCGAAGCATAGTTAGTTTTAATAAGATCTTTTGGTTCTTCACCCTGAAGATTCAGTTCCTGTTTTTTAAACTGCGTAGCTTCCGCTTTGATGGTGAGCATGAAGCTGCGGTCATCCAAATTATAGGTCAGGCCAGGTGCACGGGAAGCCAGAGACGTGTACACCGTATCGTCAACCGTAACTTCCTTTCCTGCTACGACAAACCCGGCATATTCAAGTACACTCTTTTCAAGAAGTATATCCTGTCCTTCAATCAGCACAAAATACTCCCCGCGTTTTTCACCATTGACTATTAATGAGACGGCACCACGTTCATAGCCTCTTGTCGGCCTGACTAATAAAGTCTCCTCAGCAGGAGGAACAGTGAGTAACTTAGGGATAATTTCGTTTTGTGCAACAGGAAGTTCAGCAGCTTTGACAGGCTTAGAATCGGGAGAATTAGACTGAGTTGAAACTGGTGTTGTTGACGATATAGCTGGAGTTGTTGCAGAAACTGACACTCGCGATGTTTTTTCTTGTAGGAAAGACAATTCTTTTCTCAGTGGCTCAAAGTCTGGATTCTGTCGCAGTTGTTGTTCATTAAGGAGTATGCCTGCACTGACCAGATTTCCGGTTTTAAGCAACGCTTTGATATAGCCTTCCATGTAGAAAGGTTCAGCAGGATATATTGCCCGAAGTGTCGCCCATATTGTTCGTTCTTCATCGAACCGATTCTGAGCCTGATAGCTTTCAATAAGCAAGCGACCAGAGTTTTTAATATCCACCCCTTTATTAAATATCGGGTTGAGAATTTCTTCAGCTCGTTCATACTCACCACATAAAATAAATCGCTTAGCAAGGTGCAATTCAGATGGATTGTTTGCAATAACAGGCAATAGCAAATCCTTTGCAACATCAATCTGGCAGGACTCCGCTCTGCCTGCAGTACTCATCAGCAAAGCTGCATTATTTTCCAGGTTTTGGCGTAAAGATCCAAAGGCGGGTACCGGTTTTATAGCAATTGCACCGGTATTCTTACTAATGGAATCGCTCAAGGGTGATGCCGCAACAAACTCAACAGGCTCTTCAAGGGCGGAAACATTGCCGTTTTGTCTGGCAGTCAGTTCCTTCCGCAGTTGTATAAATTCGGGGTTGTGACGATTATTACCTTCATCAATTAATTGTGCGGCACGAACAAGATCACCAGTCCGCATGAGAATAAGAATATATCCTTTAACATATTTTTCATCGGATGGATTTGCCGCCCTTAGTGCAGCCCAGACAGCACGTTCCTCCAGCGCTCTATTCTCTGCTCGGTACAGAGAAATCAGCAGTTTTCCAGTTCTTTTCAACTCCCAATTATTGTTAAAAATCGGGTTGAGAAGTTCTTCTGCTTTCTGATAGTAACGCTTGCCAAGATAATGCTCGGCCAATTGCAAATCGTTGGATATTTTGTGTGCTGACGGTCCCTGAGCAAATGCCGGAACTGATAATACATAAATTGACAGCAATAATATGCATGAAGTTATGCCGCATTTCACAGTCCAGTTACCTTCCGGCGTCTGTCATGACAATATTCACTCTTTGCAGGCTCCTGCAGGAGTATGTACGGAAGCCTTCAGGCTGCCGCCGGTTTCCAGTTCACCAACTATACCTATGATCGCAGCCTTTGCACACTCTTCCGGTAAGAGTGGTACTGAAAAATTCCGCTTTTTCGCAGCCATAACGTACTGGCGCCCAACATCTTTACTGAACAACTCTTTGCCGGCGATGTCAAATCCGGTGATAGTCACAGCTTTCATAACCAGACGTGAATTTCCAGCATTGGTAACAGAATAAACAACTTTTCCCTTAGACACGGAACTGTTTTCCATCGTGCCCTTGTCGCGCACAGGCTCCTTTGGAGAAACAAAGACCGGTACCCCCATGCTGAGCGCTACCTTGAGTTGTCCTTTTTCATTGGGATCAAGAGTAGCCTGAGGCTGCTCTACCAAATACAATCTGTACGCCTGCTCGATCTGTGGAGCTTTTTTTGCACTGAAACCGATACGAACCGAGCGCTCTTCACCCGGTTTTAACTGGAAAATACGAGGCATATAGGAAAGCGCATCACTTGGTGTAAGAGTATCTTTTCCCTCTTCATTCTGGTGCCATTCATTGAGTTTTACCTGGATGGTGACCGGCTGATCTGATTCATTCTTCAATGCAAGAGAATCAATTTTTTTTGATTCACCAAGAGTGGCAATCACCGGACTGACGCTGAACTTTCCGGCATACGACAAGACAGGAGCTACAACTGTTACCATTGTGTACATCATTGCAAACATAAAAACCCGATTCATAACCTGTCACCTCTGTCTATTGAAGAAATATCGCCCTGACGGAATAGATCCGGCAGGGCGACAAAAGTTGTGCTGCTTGATCAGTTAAACTCAACTGTAACTGTTAGATAGTCAACATAAGGGCCATCCTGAGACCCGTCGGCTGCCCCTTGCGAGGACGGTACACGGCCATAAACCGTATGGGTAAGGTAACTGCCAATACCGGTTCCGGTTCCGCTGAACGAATTGGTGGCATTCCACTTGGTTGTTCGTCCAGCATCAGTATACACGTCGTAGTTCATGTAACCAGCAGTCCACTGGTTTTGCATCCGTGGCTGCCCGCCAAGCACAAAAAGGCCATCGTTGGGATAGACTGTATAATCTCTTAATGCGGTACAGGCTACTTCAACCCTGGCTGAAGCATCGCTGTTAGTTGATGCAGCTGGATTATATGCAGGAAAATACATACTTTCGGCATAAACTCCGCATTGAGTCGGAGAGTACGCCGTAGTCTGCACTGTAAAAGAATCCGTCTGGGTCGCTCCATGTGCGACACCGGAGGCTGCAAGCAGTATTGCGGCAATTATGTAACGTAGGGATTTCATGAATGATCCTCCTCTTTATTATTCGTAATCTGTTCTCATCATTAATTTTAGACGTTACGGAGTATACTCTACAGTCATAGTGACCGTGTCCTGGTAAACACCATCAGAAGCGCCACTGGTGGCCAACTGATTACCCCATAGATAGCCGTAAACTGTATAAGTTTGCGTCGAACCGATACCAGTACTGTAAACTCTGTTACTGCTGTTCCACTGCGTGTAATAGCCATTATCCTGGAAAAGGGCATAATTCAGGTAGTCAACACCACCTCTTGTCATACGACGATCACTCTGGAAATTCAACCCGCTATCCGGGTAAAGGTTGTAGCTGCGGTTGCTTGTACAGGCAACATTAACATTAGTTGTCGCACCGTAACTGTTACTGTAGTTGGTGATATACGTGCCGAAGTCCATTGTACCACCGGCACTGATGGTGCAGGAAGTCGGCGTGTAAACATCCATATAAACGTACATGTTATTGCTCTGAGTGGCGGCATAAACCGTTCCGACACTCATAATGGCCGCTGCGG
This sequence comes from uncultured Geobacteraceae bacterium, assembly GCA_903958085.1. Lineage (GTDB taxonomy): Bacteria > Desulfobacterota > Desulfuromonadia > Geobacterales > Pseudopelobacteraceae > JACRCG01. Next base: position 1,583 of record CAJBRY010000304.1, on the reverse strand, counting down.
CCAACAGGGCTGCAAACTTTTTCTTCATTTGTGTATCCTCCTTTGTTTAATGATGCTGTTTCCTTACCTGCCTGTAATACCGGTCTAATCAATCAGGATATTTTGATTAGTAACCACCCCTTTCTCAGTTGAATTTTTTATGGCATGTATTCAACGGTAACGGTAATAGTGTCACCGTAACTGCCATCAGTCGGCTCCTGCAACGCAGGAATTCTGCCATATACCGGAATATTCTGCTGCGCACCGGTACCTATTCCGGACAACATATTAACACCAGGGGTCATTCCCCAAACCTGGCTTCGGCTGTTGTCGAGATATATTTGATAATTGAGATATTGCAATCCATTGCGACTGCGTCGCCAGGAATCCTGGTAATAAATGCCATTATCCATGCCAAGTAAAAAGGCAGTGCCCGCTGTACAGACAATAGATGCATAGGTGACAGCATCAAGCGGCGCTACCTGCCGTGGCGTGTATATTCCGAAGACAAGCCCGGATGTTGAGACGCTGCAGACATTTGGCAGAATCGGCGGTGCTGGCGCTTCGTGGACAAATATGAGCGATACCGAAATTGTAAGCATCGTCAGCAGCACAATTCTCTTGAGAAATAATTTCATAACTAAAGCATCAGTCCAACAGCCTTGCGTAAAATAACAATGGCATCCTGAATCGTAAGTATGCCATCCGGATTGCCAACGGGATAGAGATCGGCATGCTTCAACTGATCTGCATTCAAAGATTTTATACCAACAACACTACGGAGAGCTTCCAAAACATCTCGGGTTGTTATTTTGCCGTCGCCGTCAACATCACCATCCGCAGTAACCGTTCCAGGAGGAACTGCTGTAAAGATTGCCGTTATTACCTGGTCTGCCAGGACTCCACTTAAAAGCAGCGGGTTTGCAGTACTGTTTATGGTACCGCTCCAACCGCTGAACTTATAACCACTGCCTGCGACTGCCGTAACTGCAGCTGCATCGGCACCGTTATCCACCATCTGGCTGACAGGCCCGTTTATGGTTCCGCCACTGACAGAGCTGAATATAACCGACCAGGTTTTGATCCAGGCCTCACAATTACTTGTGGATCCGCTACCAGTACCGCTACAGCTCCATCTCCAGGGATGCCCGGCACCACTAACAGCACTGCTGAATCCATTTTCGCAAAGGCCGGTTGTCGGCACAATTGTAAATGTTTTTGCTGAACTACTGCCGCAGATGCCGTTTACAGGAGGAAGCGGAAGCAGAACTTCAAGGACGGCAACATCACTTTCGTTTCCGGATCTATCGTAAGCGCTTAAAGCAACGTATTTCGGTGATGACTGTTGAAGATCGAACAAATTGTAATTGAGTACATTTTTGACATCTACGGTTCTCTCCCATTCTCCGGGGGCAGAACCGATACGGATGCGGTAACCGGCAAGATCACTCTCCGGACTGGCTGCCCACGTAACTTGCATACTGTTAGTGCGGAGCCCAGGAGATGAAGTCAGATTAGTCGGCAAAGCAGGGGCAACCATATCAGGCTGCTCTACAACCATTATAAGTTGAGCAGTTCCTGTAATCGGAAGCGAGTAGCTTTTG
>CAJBRY010000303.1 GCA_903958085.1 uncultured Geobacteraceae bacterium | reverse complement strand
TATCGAGCAATGAATGACCGCCTGCTGTACGTGCCATAAGCTCACCCCCTTGAGGAATGAGCTATTTATAGCATATTTGATTTAGAAATGGAATTAGACCATAACCTCCGCTATATCGAATAACCGGCGTCTCCTCCAAGGTAATTATACAAACACCCCTCGTACAGTCGATTCTAGCAATAATGGCATATTTTTTTCCAGACTGCCAACCACTTCAACGACAAGCAGCAGATTAGCCCAGTTAACCATAAAGTTGCGATCACCGGGACACAATCCTTAAAAAGTTATACCATGCCAAGCTAAAACATGGTATAACTTCGAAAAACAAGGGGATCACTCTTATGTTCGAAATTGACATTCAAACACGAACACTCTACGCCGAACTTATTGAGTTAATGCAGATAGTAGACGTGTCGAGAAACATCTCCAACTTGAAGGGTTCATTCTCAATCAAGACCGTTAAAGGCGATGAATATGTATATTTTCGAGCTTACAATCCGTCTGGCAACCTTGATGAAATATATTTAGGTAGGCGTAACGCCGAGACAGAACAGCTTGTGCGTGACTATGCAGAAGGAAAACATGAAGTAATAGAAATGGAGGAAAAACTTGTACGTCTGAGCAGACAAATACTTGCCGGGGTGAAAATGCCTGCTGATAAGACAATGACGCGTGTAATACGAAGTCTTGCCGATTCAGGGGTATTCAAAAACGGTGGAGTCTTGGTCGGCACACATGCTTTTCAGGCTACAGCTTTAATGCTGGGGGTCAACTGGACACCAGCAACGACAAGAACTACTGATGTTGACCTTGCTGTTGATCGTAGAGTGGCGGTAGCAATCCCAACCATAGACACCGATATTCCCGCCACACTGGACAGCCTTAAAATGGGTTTTTTCCCTGTTCCAAGACTAAACCATAAAGAACCATCTACAAACTATGCAATACGCAACAGCCAGCTTCGACTTGACATGTTAACGCCAAAAACAGAAGATTCAGACACGCCGGTTTTTATTAAGCGATTCAATTGTGCGGCTGAACCATTAAGCTATTTATCATATCTGATAGAGTCGCCAGTTCGTTCGGTTCTACTGGACACCACCCCGATACTTGTTAATATTCCGCAACCAGTACGATATGCACTGCACAAATTGATTGTTTCTCAGGTAAGAGACGTAGCAGGCGATTCAAAACGACCTAAAGATTTATACCAGGCCTATCAGATCTTATCGCTAATACAGGAAAACCGGCCATTTGATATTAAGCCGGCTTGGCAGAACCTTATTGAACGTGGTCCAAAGTGGAAAAAATATGCAGAAGCAGGATTATCCGCAATGGTAAAACAATGCGGTACTTTCAGCATCTAAAATTGAACATGAAGGTGCTGATATGCCCATTATGCCTGGCTATATCGAATAGGCCAGAATCAATGCCGCCTACCAAAGCTAATGACTTTGCTTCGGCCCGATGAAATACCTTCAAATCTAAAACTACCAAGGTATGAACCTGAACGCAGCAGATTTAGATTGCCCGACATCAGATAATGTGGAGTACTGTTGGTCAACTTACCTGAAAAACCGTTAAAAACACCTTCCATGATTTTGTCTTCGGAAACAGGCAGATTGTAAAGTGCAAGCACAACACTGCCTGATCTGGCTGGAAAGGACTCAATGCCCAGGCCATCAGCAAGTGACATCATTGAAACTCTGGTCTGAAATCCGCGCATTGAACTGGAAAGCTGTGCAGACAGTTGCAATCTTGCCGTTCCATCTCCTTTCAAATCTAAATTGTATTGCGGCTGCCATCCTCGCTCTGTAGTCGCATAGCGAAGCCTTATCCTCCCCTGAGCCGGAGCGACAACAATTCTGACCAGATTCTCAGACTTGCCGACAGATCTCCCAACAGAAACCAGGCTGGCATCAATTTTATGAATTTCCTGCATAGTCTTACGTCTGGCAGTATAAACAGACTCCAGCTGGGCAATCGCAAAATCAGTGCCCTGCCGGATTGTCTGCATTGGATCCGGATTTGCTTTGGTTTTACGGGGGGCTTTACCGCTCTGTGTCTTGGCTGCAGAGGTAAAGATAGCTTCACGTTTTTCAAGTGCCAGCAGACGATCCTCAAGCCGCAGTTTACGCTCCCTCAATTCATCTATTGCCTTATCACTTTTACCCCCCTGTTCCAGTTTCCGCATTTCAACATCGAGAATGGCCGTTCCTGGGAAGGGTATAACGGAAAGTGAGTTTTCAATAATACCTGCCGGGAGTGGAACCGTTACAACTCCTTTTGCTGCGGCAGCTTCCAGTTGCAGGACAGACCCATCGCGGTAGTAGGTTATGGTATTCTCTGCATAAACTGAACTGACTGTAAGGAGTATAAAACAGAAGCAGATCGCAATAATTTGCATGAAGAGTCCCCGGTTGAAAATATTTTGGCAGCATGTTAGCGATGCTGTTGCACATAACCGCACTTGCAGCTATACTCACGCAAAACGTTAAGAAAGGCAACTGGCATGAGAAAAGATGTTGAAGTTGATATTGATTCAGAAGTATCAGTCAAAGACATAGTCAATTTTTATGTAAAAATCAATGATTCATCCAAAGCAAAAAAGGATATTGCGCGGCTTTCCTCTAAAGATAAGGCCGCAGCTCTGGGTATAATTGCGACATCATCCGCAAGTCGTGAGTTCCGGGTCGAAGTAGCCCGCTATTTTATTTATGATCTTGATGCGGTAGTTCGAAAAAAAGCGGAGCACTTTATGGAGGATCTGGTGCCGGACTGGGTTACCGACCCCGCTGAAAGTATTCTGAAACTGCTGAAATCCGCTGATGGCAAAGGAACATCAAGCAGAAATTCAGCAGTCAAGTTCCTGTTTGGAATTGTTGATTCAGGCAGTTTGCGTGACACCTTCACCACACTCCTAAATGGTCGTAACCGTGAACATATGGCTGAAATTTTAGCCATAGTCGAAGATTATATCGATTCATCGTGCGATGAAGCAGAACAGGTAAAAATATTTGATGCATGCCTTGATATCGTTGTTTCTGATGAAATTGACAACAATATTAAACATCACGCATCTAATCTGTTGAGTGTATTTTTCAAGAAAGTTCAGTCAACTAATCTGGGTGAAACACTGCGACGCAAATATATTGAAAAGCAGATTGAAAAAGCTGAAGGGGTGTATCGCTACCTCTGCAGCGGTGCTTCCGGCTTGAATACAGCGTTTTTAGAAGACCTGCTGAGGCCTCTTAGAGATAGTGGGAGCAATTATCAAATTAAAATCTTGACCTACTTCAGGACAGTACTTGAAAAAATAAAAAATCCGGAAGAGTCTGATACTGTTCTTGATACCTACCCTGATTACTGGAATCAGGAAGAGCCTGCTAAAGAAGAAAAAGTCAGGGCTATTTGTGCAAGAATTTTGCGTTCCGTTGATGAATTATGGGATGTGACGCAAGATCAGCAGGTTCGTATGCTCATCATACAGATTCGTTTCGGTGAATATTACAACAAACGGGAACTGCTGGAGCAGATTCGCACCAAAACAGAGGACTCTTCGCTGACTCCTGCCGCACGGGAAAAATTATCAATGATGCTCTGCTGCTTTCTACTCAACGAGCAGCCGGACACGCTGAAATTGCAGGCTTCACAACTGCTGCTGTTCAAAATTGGAGATCCGCACAGCCGTCTTGCAGCTCTGGAATATTTAGGTTCTTATCTTGAGACAAAAAATCTGAATTATGCAGAACAGGGGAGTATTGCGACAGTTGTAGAATCGCTTCTTGCTGAAAAACATCTTGGAGAACCGGTTCGAGAAAAGGCGAGGTATCTCCTTTTTATAGCTGACCCAAAACGTTTACAGAGTGAAGAAGACCAAAAATCAACTTTAAGTTATCTCCGTGGAATCGTTGAAGGTGAGGGTTTTAGCAACCAGCTTGCAGAAAAACGCGTGCTGGAGGCACTGGACACCTTTTTAGATTTGACTATACCTAACGAGAATTTGAAAAAAGCGGCGAAATATCTTGAATTTAAGATTAAAAACCCAAAGAGCCCGGCAACATGGAGTGCTCTGGAGAAGAGCTGACTGTCCGACTACTAATGAAAGTCATCAAATTCTGTACGCGGGATGATTCAGAAAATATTAAGACACACACAACCATGTGAATTCTGGCCGCCATAAATTATTTTCTGGTTTTCTTGGTTTTCTTTTTTTTGAGATTTTCACTAACCCGCTTTTCAGCCCTCGCAATCAAGAGGCGGTGACTCCCTTCTATCTTCCAGTCTGTAGGCGTACGCTGGACATAACTCCCGTCGGATTGCATGTCCCACGCAGATCGTTGTTCAGCCAGATGAATTTCAAATATTGTTCGCAACTCTCTGGTTAATTCAGGTGGTTCGACAGGACACAGAATTTCAACCCGTGCTTCCAGATTGCGTTTCATTGCATCGGCCGAGGCTATAAAATATTCTTCTGTACCGGCATTGCGGAAATAATAGATTCGGGCATGTTCAAGGAATCTTCCAACCACGCTTATCACTCTAATATTGTCAGATAGTCCAGTAATTCCAGGCCGCAATCGGCAAGTATCACGAACGATAAGATCAATTTTTACACCAGCCATTGATGCCCGATACAATGCCCGGACAACATCACCATCCTCAAGCGCATTTATTTTGAATTGAATCGCTCCACCACCGGATGCCAGGTGCAGATTTATCTCACGATCAATTTTATCAAGCAGAGTTTTTTTCAGCATCCGTGGTGCCAGAGCAAGTTTTGAATATTTGCGCTTAAGCATGAAACCGGTAGTTAAAAAATTGAACAGTTCAGTAACATCTTCTGCAAGAACCTGATCGCATGTCAACAACCCAACGTCACTGTATAAGCGTGCGGTATCAGCGTGGTAATTGCCGGTACCAATGTGCAGATAGCGGCGCAGACCGTTATAATCCTGGCGCACTACCATAATAACCTTGCAGTGGGTCTTTAAACCGACAACGCCATAAGTCACATGCACTCCTGCCTCTTCCATCCGCTCCGCAAGACTGATGTTTGTAGCTTCGTCAAAACGAGCCTTCAACTCCACAACTACGGCAACCTGCTTGCCGTTATGCGCTGCAAGAATCAGAGCATCAATGATGCGGCTTTGTCGGGAAGTACGATAAAGCGTCATCTTGATACCGCGCACTTTTGAATCAGTTGCCGCTTCACGCAGAAACCGCTCAACCGAAGTTGAAAATGATTCGTATGGATGCTGCAGCAAAATTGCACCGGCATCGCGGATAATATGAAAAATATTCCGCTGAGTATGCAGCTGCGGATGATCAACCGGATGGTGCGGTGCGTCATGCAACCGTGGAAAATCAAGCCGTGCTAACTCGAAAATGTCACGCATGGCAAGCAAACCTGTAACTTCAAAAACATCGGTTGCTTCATCCAGCTCAAGCTCTGCCGCCAATCGCCCACGATGCACTGGATCCATCCCGCTGGCAATCTCCAGGCGCACTATCGGAGCAAATTTGCGCTCCTTCAGTTCCGATTCTATCATTTCCATCAAATCGTCAGCTTCTTCCTCATCTTTTTCGGTATTGGCGTTTCTTGTCACACGAAACAGTTCACACGATACGATCTCCATACCGGGAAAAAGCATATCAAGATTATTCATCATCAACTCTTCAAGACGAATAAAATGATCTCCTTTCCCTATCCTGACAAAGCGCGGTGTACCGGCGTCAACAGGCACTTTGATCCGGACAAGTGAAACTTCTTTTGCCCTTGGATAGCGGAGTGAAACAAGCAGATTGAGCGACAGATTCGAAATAAACGGGAAAGGATGGGCTGGGTCAATCGACTGAGGTGTCAGCAGCGGAAAAATGTTCGCATAATAAAACTCTCTCAACAGTTTTTTTTCTTTTGCAGTCAATTCGTCGTAGCGTTCGATAAGAATGTTCTTATCCTCAAGCAGGGCAATAACTTCCAGGAATAAACTTTCTTTTTTTGTTTCAAGTTCGCGAACCTCTATATAACACTCCGTCACCTGCTGCCGCGCCGTGCGACCATCTAGCGACAGTTCACGCATTCCGGCGCCGATCTGCTGTTTCAGACCCCCAATTCGCTTCATAAAGAATTCATCCAGATTGCCACTTACAATTGCAATAAATTTCAACCGTTCAAGAAGTGGTGTACGCTCATCTTCAGCTTCGTGCAGAACACGACGATTAAATGACAGCCAGGTCAGTTCGCGATTTAGAAACCACTGGCTATCGCCAAGGTCAAATTCAGGGTCAACTGTATCCGACTTCACCAACTGTGGCGATTCGGCTGCCGACTTAACACTTTTTGGCTTTTTGGTTTTTGGTGTTTTTTTTACGCCAGCTGATTTCGTGGCAGGTTTCTCTTTTTTGGGGGACATTTTCTTTTTTGCAGGAATGACTTTCACATGCTCTCCAATATTCAGGAAGAATTGACACCACAATCGGGATTGTACCCTATTTGAGCATATCTGCAACCGGTTAGAATGCAAAAGGCAGCCGATGCAGGCTGCCTTTTGTTTGGCTTGATAGATTGTGAATTAACAAGATACTAGAAGTTATAACGAGCCCCTAGCAGGAAAGAGCTGCTTGAGTATGAAATTTTTGTATCGTCCTTTTCAAAATCACTGGCAGCACCCTGATATTTGTAACCAGCATTAACACTGAAATTTTTATTTACCGGGAAGCTTATGCCAAGCATCACCTGGTAACCAAAAGTACTATCATCCTTAGTTTCAGAATAACCAGGCTCAGAATATTCCATTTCGCCACTAACAAAACCTAATCCTAAACCCACATAAGGCACTATAGGTAGGTTTGCCTGGGTAAAATCGTAATACCCGTTTAGCATATAACTCATAACGCTCGTTGTTGCAGTAACATCAAAAGTGTCCAGCGTAAACGAGACGCCATTTTCTTCAATTTTATCTACATCTGTAGTCTTGTATCCAAACTCCGCTTCTACACGGAAATTCTGATTAAATGAATATCCTACAGCAACGTCAACACCATAACCCATATCGTATGCAGCAGAAGCATTATTAGATGAATTATTTGAATCACTTATATCACTGTCATGATAAATACCCAGTCCCAGATTTCCAGCTACATATGGGCCTTCAGCCAAAGCAGAAACAGAAGAGAACGCAAGAATAGAAGCAACCCACAACAATGTTTTTTTCATAAAGACCTCCTCAATATTTAGATTCCGTAGTTTATTTAACTATTTTAGAAAATTTGTCAATGATTTATTGTATACAACAAAGTAATCTAGAATTTGTAATTCAAACCGAATAAAAATCCAATATCATCCGAAGCATCGCTGGTAATACCAAAACGTAGACCGCAATCAACATCAATATTCTTGTTAAGCGCATATACCGCGCCAGCGGTTAAATATGTTGCCCATTTTGCATCAGTAACATCCGGCTTGGAAGCTGTAAATTCTCCTACAATCTTAAGCTCATTGGTCGCCTCATATTTACCGGCAACGGAAGCTCCGTAGAGATTATAATCTTCTCCACCTTCTCCACCTTTTACACCTTGAGTTCTGAAAGATATATTGCCATCCACTGAAATATGTTTATCAAGTTCCGCTGAAAGGACTCCAACTACACCAAAACCAAAACCACCTTCTCCAAGTCCCTTATTCTCATTACCGATCGGCATGACAATGAACGGCTTTACAGCAAAAGTCACATTATCCATACTCAGAAAATTGTATTTTACACCGGTAGTAACATCACCAAGCCCCGTCGCCCTGTTAGTTTCGATAGGAGTCCCGTCTTCCTTGAATGTCCAAAATGGCATCGACAAAAATCCGTCAAGTTTCGGCATTATGCCTGCTGACAGAGTTTCCTGGATAATGAACGCATTCTTCTTAACGCCTTCATTACTGTTCAAAATAAACTCCACTGCAGTTTCCGCCTCAATTTTTTTTGGCTCCAATGTTTCAGCTGCATCCGTTGCCAACGGATGTCCTGCAAAAGCTACTGCAGGGACCAGACAACATACTGCAATCAGCGGTAACAATATTTTTTTCATATTCGTTTCCTCCAGATATGTCTTGTGTAACTATCAGCGCCGTAAATATCAGTAAACGGACACAAACGCAATACTTTACAACCATTTTTACAATAAAATGGAATGGTTATGATGAAAGGTTGACAATTATCAAAGTAATGGCTTATTGTTCCAAAACTTTAAGTTGCAGTTTGAATTAAACGGCCAACTGCAATGTCATTTGAACTGCTAATTCAATTTAACCCCGATCTATTTTCATTTACTGGGGAATTAACTTCATGGGAGGCATGTATGAAAAAAGTTCTGTTGGGATTAGCATTAAGCGTTGTTGTAACAGGTTCAGCCTTTGCCGGAACAGCTGCGAGCAATACAGGTTGCGGCCTTGGAGCGGTGCTTTGGGAAAACAAAGCAGACAACTCAATTCTTTTTCAGGTTTTTCAAGCTACAACAAATGGCACTTCAGCTAATCAGACATTCGGTATCACTTCAGGAACATTAAACTGCCAGAAACCATCAAGCTTTGTTCAAAATGAAAAATTGATTCATTTTGTTCAGGCAAATATGGACAGCCTGGCTCAGGACATTGCTAATGGCAAAGGTGAAAGCCTTGATACATTTGCTGAAATGCTTGGCGTGGCTCCCTCGCAAAATGCCGCTTTCAACGCAAAACTTCAGGCCAATTTCAGTAAAATATTCACCTCTGAAAATGTAGTTCTTGCTGAAGTTATAGATAATGCCGTAACAGTTGCCAATAACTGATTTCATTCTTAAAACAGCAAAACGGGTACACAGATAATCATTTGTGTGCCCGTTTTGCGTTTTATATTCAGGATTGAACTTGCTCGCATCCTCAAAAATCAAAAAGTATCGTTTGCTCTGCAAATGCTGTTATTCCTCTCTTCTCGTGATTCTGACACTACTCCCATTGTCAGCTTTTGGTCAAGACAACGTCTATGTTGACAAGCTAGTGCGAGAAGCATCGCGAATAAAACTTGATGAGGAGAGAGGCTGGACTACCCTGCTCCATTATGGAAAAACATTTTCAGGGAATTATAAAAGTAAAATAGATGATGAAAAGTTTTTTCTCTCGCAAGACGGAAGAATTAATCCAAAAGCTGAACTTGAAGCGACATTAAGAAGTTTTTTTCAGACAAATTCAGATAATGAGCAAAATAATATCTGTAAATTCCCTGCCCGCCTTGCATGGCTTTCCGAACGACTGCAGATCGGCTCTGCCCAGCTCCCTGCTGTCTCCTGTTCAGAGCGGGATAAATTATTCGGGGCAATTGACGCAAAGTCGGCGGTATTGGTTTTTCCGGTCGGACACATAAACAGTCCTGCTTCAATGTTCGGGCACACGCTAATCAGAATAGATAGCAGTAGCAAAAGCAATCTCATCTCGTACGCCGTGAACTACTCAGCATCAAATACCGATTCAAGCGGCCTGACATATGCCTGGAAAGGTCTTACCGGTATGTATAAAGGATATTATTCCCTGATGCCATATTATGACAAGGTGAGGGAGTATAATAATCTTGAACACCGTGACATGTGGGAATACAAGCTTAATCTGACTTCTACTGAAGTAAAAAGAATGCTTGAGCACATCTGGGAGTTGCAGAACATTGAATCTTCCTATTATTTTCTGGATGAAAACTGTTCCTACAATCTTTTGTTTCTTATTGAGGTTGCCAGACCTGAATTACATCTAACCGATAAAGCCGGCATTTTTGTTGTGCCATCAGACACGGTTCGGACCGTAATGAACAGTGGTGTAATTGAAGAGGTAAATTACAGAGCATCCCAAGGAACAAAGATACGAAAAATCATTTCGCTGCTTGACCAGTCAGAACTGAATTTAGCTCATGACATTTCGTATCAAAAAAAAAATCCGGCAGAAGTAAAAGAGTTGCCCGTCTCAAATACAGAGAGGATTAAGATCCTCGATCTCTCAGCCAGTTTCGTTCAATTTCGTTTTAGTCGCAAAGAAATGGAAAAGGAGGTTTACTCACGCCTGTATCTAAAAATCCTCAACGAACGAAGTGCGCTCGGTGCTGCCCCTGACAAGCTTTACGAAATTCAGGAACCTTCAAGCCCTGATGCGGGACATGGGAGCACAAGAGTTTCCATAGCAACTGGCTTGAATAGAAAAGAGTTGTTTGGCGAAGTAAACATAAGGCCGGAATTTCATGCCTTACTTGACCCTGACCAGGGATATATACCTGGAGCGCAAATAAAGTTTTTTGACACCACCGTGCGATATGGTGTGGACACCAGCCATATCTACCTAAAATCGCTCCATTTGATCGATATAATTTCAATTTCTCCTCGTGACACCTTTTTCAAACCGTTTTCATGGAAAGTCAATACAGGGTTTGACCGAGAAATGCTTCGTGATGGTCAAGAACATGTCATCTATCGCTTGAATACTGGCGGAGGTCTTTCATACTCCTCTCCATTTGGCGGAAT
>CAJBRY010000302.1 GCA_903958085.1 uncultured Geobacteraceae bacterium | reverse complement strand
GTATTTACCTATGAAATAAAAGCAAAATCCGCTTGACATCAATAATGCAAATTGCTATTACTCTCCAGCTTTTTGATGTAGGCGCGTAGCTCAGCGGGAGAGCGCTACCCTGACACGGTAGAGGTCGGCGGTTCGACACCGCCCGCGCCTACCATTTAATAAAGAAGCGTAGTTGGAGCGAGCAGGATGCAGGCATCGATGTATCGATGCCTTTTCTGTTTGACTTTTAAGGGATACTTTATGGCCACAATAAATATTTCACTTCCGGATAATTCATCTCGCGAGCTGCCAGTTGGTGCCACTGTATATGACTTGGCTGCTTCTATTGGTGCCGGTCTTGCCAAGGCTGCATTGGCTGGAAAGATCAATGGGCAATTAGCTGATTTGTCAGCCGTTTTGACTGATGGAGCCAAGGTTGAAATAATCACAGAGAAGAGCCCGGAGGCTCTTGAGATCGTTCGTCATTCGACTTCTCATCTGATGGCTCAGGCGGTGAAAGAGCTCTTTCCGCAGGCCAAAGTCACGATAGGTCCTGCTATAGAAACAGGCTTCTACTACGATTTTGATGTAGAAAAGCCGTTTACGCCTGATGATCTTGAGCGTATTGAAGCAAAAATGCTTGCATTGGCTTCTGCCGACCAGAAAATTGAACGCCATGAATATTCAAGCGCAGATGCTATCAGAATGTTTGAAGCAATGGGCGAAAATTATAAGACGGAGTTGATCAACGATCTTGGTGTAGAAACGGTCTCCGTTTATAGTCAGGGTTCTTTTTCGGATCTTTGCCGCGGTCCACATGTCCCTTCCACTTCAAGGATTAAGGCTTTTAAACTACTTTCAATTGCGGGTGCATACTGGCGTGGCAATGAAAATAACCGCATGCTTCAGAGAATTTATGGAACGGCCTTTATCGATAAAAAGGATCTTGAAGCTTATCTGCACCGACTTGAAGAGGCAAAGCGTCGTGACCATCGCAAAATAGGAAAAGAGCTGGATCTATTTTCGTTTTCGGACGAAGTCGGAGCCGGTTTTCCTATTTGGCACCCCAAAGGCGCCATGCTTCGGACTGTTCTGGAAGATTTTGAGCGTAAGGAACATTTGAAGCGCGATTACGATATTGTTGTCGGTCCTCAGATCCTTAAAAGTGAGCTATGGCAGCGTTCCGGGCACTACGAAAATTATCGCGAGAACATGTACTTCACTGAAGTGGATGAGCAGAGCTACGGCATAAAACCGATGAACTGCCTCTCTCACATGATGATTTACAAATCACAACTGAGAAGCTACCGCGATCTTCCACTTAGATTTTTCGAGCTAGGTACGGTTCACCGTCATGAACGCGCTGGCGTTCTGCATGGGTTGATGCGTGTACGATGTTTTACTCAGGACGATGCTCACATTCTTTGCGCTCCAGAACAGCTTGATGCCGAAATAAAAGGGGTCATTTCATTTGTTAATGACGTTATGGGTATTTTCGGTTTTGAGTATGAAATGGAGCTTTCTACCAGGCCGGAAAAATCTATTGGATCAGATGCAGACTGGGAGCAGGCGACTGACGCATTGTTATCCGCGCTTAAGGACTCTGGTCGTCCGTACGAGATAAATGAGGGTGACGGTGCGTTCTATGGACCTAAAATAGACATAAAATTGCGCGATTGTCTTGACAGGAGATGGCAGTGTGCTACTATCCAGTGCGATTTTACCCTGCCGGAGCGTTTTGACCTGACTTATGTGGCTTCAGATGGTGAGCGGAAACGCCCCATCATGGTGCATCGCGTCATCCTCGGTTCAATAGAACGGTTCATCGGTGTACTTATTGAGCACTTTGCCGGCAGTTTCCCGCTCTGGATTTCTCCGGTTCAGGCAATTGTAGTCACTGTAACTGATAATCAGATACCGTTTGCTCAGGAAGTTTATAAAAAACTGCGTAATGCAGGCATTCGTGTTGAACGTGATGTGCGCAACGAAAAGCTCAGTTTCAAGATTCGTGAAGCCCAGTTGCAGAAAATTCCGTATATGCTGGTAATCGGCGATAAAGAAGTTGAGCATGGCGCTGTTACACCCCGTTACCGTGATGGTAAAAACATGCCGCCGATGAAGCCAGAAGAGTTTATTGAATTTGTTATTCAGGAAAGTAAGAATTATAAATAGAAATTAAGTCTGGATAGCAGTGAACTACAAACTGCTGTCAGGGGGTGTCGCCATAGCAAAACCGACTGTCAATATCAATGAGGCCATCAGGGTTTCTGAAGTGCGCGTAATCGGTGCTTCAGGAGAAGCACTTGGTGTGCTTTCCCTTTCTCAGGCGCTTGAACTGGCCGAACAACAGCAACTGGATCTTGTTGAGGTCTCACCAACAGCAGTTCCTCCGGTCTGCAGGATAATGGACTATGGTAAGTTCAAATACCAGCAAAGTAAAAAGCTGCAGGAAGCAAAAAAGAAACAGGTGCATGTGCTGTTGAAGGAAGTAAAGCTAAGGCCTAAGACAGATAGCCACGACCTTGAATTTAAAATAAACAACGTGAAACGTTTTCTGGAAGAGGGCAACAAAGCCAAGATTACTCTTGTTTTCCGTGGTCGTGAAATTACCCACATGGATGTAGGGCGTGCGGTTATTGAAAAGGTTGCCAAAGAGCTTCAGGATGTTTGCGTAATAGAAAATCAGCCTCGAGTTGAGGGGCGAAACATGTATATGATAGTTGCACCCAAACCCAAAAAATAGAGAGTTAATGCCAGTGAAGGCAAGTTCTTATATCAAAGAAGGAGTATCTCATGCCTAAAATCAAAACCAATCGTGGCGCAGCCAAGCGCTTCAAGAAAACAGCGTCCGGACGTATCAAGTGCGGATGTGCTTTTACAAGTCACATACTGACTCCAATGTCTCGCAAGCGTAAGCGCAATCTTCGTGGTGGCTCAATTGTGGCAGCTGTTGACCAGAAAAATATTGCACGTCTGATCCCATACAAATAAATACAGATACTCTCATTTTAGTGAGAGGCTCATAATGCCATGAACCATGAGGAAATTGTCTCCCCTTATGGATCTGGCCAATTCAGCAGCTAAGGAGTAGTAACGTATGGCAAGAGTTAAAAGGGGTTTTAAAGCGAGACGCAGACGCAACAAGGTATTGAAACTGGCCAAAGGTTACCGTGGCGCACGCAGCAAGCTGTTCAGAAGTGCGACAGAGGCAGTAGACCGGGCTCTCAATTATGCCTTCCGTGACCGTCGCGTCAAGAAACGTGATTTCCGCAGTCTTTGGATTGTTCGC
>CAJBRY010000301.1 GCA_903958085.1 uncultured Geobacteraceae bacterium | reverse complement strand
AATCGAAAAAGGTACCAACAATGGTGTATTTACTGATACTGACGGGAAGTTTGCCATCACCTATAAAGACGTGAACTCCATAATTGCTTTTAGCTTTGTAGGATTGGTAGTACAGGAGATTGTGGCGGGTAAACAAACGGAATTAAACGTTACCCTTTTAAGTAATAATGTACTGGGGATGGTAGAAATTGTAGGTTCACGCCGTCCTGACAGGACTGCCATTGAAAGTGTTGTTCCGGTTGATATTATTGAAGTCTCACGACTACTGAACACTCTTGGTCAGCCTGATGTAAACCAGATGCTTCAATATGTTGCACCATCCTTTAATTCAAGCAAACAATCGGGAGCTGATGGAGCCGATCACATCGATCCTGCTACATTACGAGGACTAGGCCCCGATCAGACTCTTGTTCTTATTAACGGGAAACGCAGGCATCAGTCATCGCTGATAAATCTTTTCGGATCACGTGGCAGGGGAAATACCGGAACCGACTTGAATGCAATCCCAATTTCGGCGATAGATCATATCGAGATTTTACGTGATGGAGCAGCAGCCCAGTATGGTTCGGATGCTATTGCCGGGGTAATAAATGTTGTTCTTAAGTCTAATACAGACAAATTTACCGGCAATTATTCTACAGGGGTAAGAAATTCTACTCCTCCAAGCGAGTATAATCTACTCAAAGAGGATAAAAAATATGACGGGACGCTTTCGCAGTTAAATGGAAATTACGGAACAAAGATCGGCGATAAAGGATTTATCAATGTTACACTTGACTATGCAAAACTTGATCACACATTCCGGCGAGCCGACCCGACGAAATTTGAAAATGGAGTTTACCGGAATAAGTTCGGTGATGCAGCTTCAGAAAATTTTGGAACTTATTTCAACTCTTCAGTGAAAGCAGCGGAGAATACTGAATTTTACATGTTTGGCGGATATAATTACCGGTTCACGGATGCTTATGCTTACAGCCGTGATGCTAATGAGGAAAGGAATATTCCTGAAATATATCCCAATGGCTTCGATCCTAATATTCAGTCTGTTATAATAGATAAATCTCTTTCAGTGGGAATGAAAACATTAATAAACGGATGGAAAGTGGACTTCAATAATACATTCGGATTAAATAATTTTCATTATCTGGTAGACAGTACACTTAATGCTTCACTTTTGGCCAAATCACCCACACGTTTTGATGCAGGTGGTTTTTCATTGGGGCAGAACACAACAGTATTGGATATTTCCAGGTTTTATCCTGAAATAGCAAAAGGGTTGAATATAGCTTTCGGTGCTGAACACCGCATTGAGAATTATCAGATTTTTGCCGGAGAAGAGGCATCTTACAAAACCTATGGGCATCCTGTTTTCGGGATTGATACAGTTCTGACCATGGGTGGCCTTATCGAAAGTATTGATACTACTTTCAGACCGGGCGGTTCTCAGGGGTTCCCCGGTTTTCAGACAGGAAATGAATTGAAAGAATCGCGCAGTAACTTTGGGTCTTATATTGATCTTGAACTGGATGTTACAAAGAAATTCGTCATCAGTGCTGCCGGCCGTTTTGAGCGATACAGCGATTTTGGTAATACATTAAACGGGAAATTAGCAACAAGGTATAAAATCTCAGATAATTTTTCGTTGAGAGGTTCTCTCAGTTCAGGATTCAGGGCACCCTCGCTGGCTCAATTGTATTTCAACAGCACTTTTACGGATATTGTTGCCGGCCAGGCAGTTGATAAAATCATATCCAAAAACAACAGTCCTATTACACGCCAGCTTGGAATTCCTGCATTAAAACAGGAAATTTCCACCAACGCAGGAATTGGATTTACTGCCAGGGCAAAAGCTTTCTCTTTAACCGTTGATGCTTATTATGTTCAGATTAAGGGACGTATTGTACTCACCGGTTCATTTTACAACGATGATGATATAATAGGAGAAGAGCTCAAAAGTCTGAACATTGGTGCTGCACAGTTCTTTACGAATGCGGTAAACACAACCACACAGGGTGCTGATGTAATTCTTGCTTATTCAGCAAAATTTTCACAACAGCAAAACCTCAGACTTTCTGTAGCGGCCAATTTTAATAACATGGTCATTGATAAGATTTATACAAATGATAAATTACAGGGAAAAGAAGATACCTATTTTGGGCTTCGGGAACAATATTTCCTCCTTGCTTCCGCACCAAAGAGTAAATTTAACTTCGGGATAGATTACTCGAAAGAAAATTTCTTTACAAACCTT
>CAJBRY010000300.1 GCA_903958085.1 uncultured Geobacteraceae bacterium | reverse complement strand
CCTCAGTATAATCATCGCTTTCTTCGAAATCAAAAGTTTTATTTGATACCGGAACATTTAACGAGTCAACACGGTTAAGCAATTCCTTGAGTTTGTTACGCCTCCTGTCAAGAGACATAAACAGTGCATAAATACTTGATGCGAATCTGCGTTGAAGGATTACAAGAGCAAAAGCCACATTGCGTTTTTTATCTTTCTGCAATGCTTTGTTATACTGAGTACTTACATATTCTGACAATTCGTTATATAGCATCTTTTCGTTCGGTGATTCCTGTCCTAATTCATAAGCCACTGTTGCTACATTGCGGGGCATAAAGAGCGGTTCGCCTTCAAAATTTTTCAAATCTTCTTTTATACGTCGGATAAACAAAGGGTTTTCTTTGTTTTCAATGGATTCCTGTAAGAGCTGTGTATTTGAAAAGAAACCTGGTTCTAACAAGTCTAGAAACAGACGAAAGTTTTCGGGATCTCCCTTGTGTGGTGTTGCAGTGAGGAAAAGCAAATGTTCGGTGCTATTTGAAAGAGTTTCACCGAGGCGATAGCGCTTGCTTTTCTGGGTTTTATTACCATACTGGTATGCACTCATTTTGTGTGCTTCATCAACAATTATCAGATCGAAACGAGTAGCATGAATGGCTGGAATAATTTCGTCCTGCTTGGCAAAGTCAATCGATGTTATGAGTTGATTCTCCCGCTGCCAGATGTTTTCGCCATAATGTGAATCCATGATGCCACGATCCACTACGATAAAAGTTTCTTCGAACCGTTCTTTTAATTCTCTACGCCACTGGTCACGCAAGTGACCGGGAGCCACAATAAGAATATGGGTAACTAACTGACGGAGTTTTAATTCTTTTATGATAAGGCCTGCCATTATGGTTTTACCAGCACCTGGGTCATCGGCAATAAGGAAACGGATACGTGGCAGTTTGAGAATATGACCATATACTGCCTCAATCTGATGCGGAAGCGGATCAACCTTAGAGGTATTGATCGCCAGTAATGGATCGTACATGGAAACAAATCGGTAACGTTTGTTTTCAAGTGCGATAAATACATCTTCAGCATTTGAAGTAAAGTTCAAATCCATTTTCTTTACTTCAATATCCTGAATGTCGGACTGGTTCAGAATTGTATCAACCCTTTTGCGTGATTCTGTGCCAAAACCAAGGATTCGGATGTAACCGTTACCGAAATCTTCGAACAAATCCACCTGAACGGGTTCAGCCCATTTGGGGCTATTGATTATATCACCTTTATTAAAAGACATATCACATGAATAACTTGAAAACAATATGATTTCAAACGAATAGAATTGCAAAGAAGATCATACTGTCATTATAGGAGAAACAGCTAAATTAAAAAAAAGCAAGATAATACCGGTTAATTATGTTGGCTTTGAATATACTCCTTGAACTTATTCAACCTGTCAAAATAGGGAAGGTAGGTAGAGTTGCCATTCTGCGCTTTTATAGTTTCAAGATGAGATTCAATGAATTGATTGATATTTGTTATGGTCATTGCCTCTTCTAACTTGATATTGCCTTCCGGAAAAGGGAACTCTTTGAAAAATTGAACCAAATCACTCACAGGCCAAAGTTGTGCTTCATTGATAGGGAAATTTCTTGATATAATCTTGGAAGCTTCGTTTATAACGGAGGGATTAAGGTCAAATGTGGAGTTGTGATGAGTTTGATACAGCTCAGAATGATTACTATTTGGTACTTTTCTTATTGTCGACGAAAATTGATGCCAATCATATTTCATCAAATAATCAGCGAGGTCAAGACCTGATATTTTATCCAATTGACTCGAAGATTTTTCCATGAGGTCAGATAAAAGAAGATGAATGCCGGGAAGGCCAAGCCTAATTTCATTTGCCTTTTCGTTCCATTTCCTATAACCATTAAGATCGGGAAATAGAAAAACCTTTCTGCCTTTTAGTACTTTAAATTTCTGTATAGAGAGATTTGAAAGGCTACCTGCTGCCAACCAAACGAGATTGGGGAGATATACACTGGCAATTATTGCAGTTTTTTCACTTTCAACTATCCCCACTGGGTTATCCGGATAAAGGTTTAAGAGATGCTCTCCGAAAAAGCACTGTTCCAGTTCGAATGATTCTATTTGCAATTGTTTATGAACCCAAGTTATATGAGGATAAGGATTTTTTACACGATGACCGGAGCTTACATTATAGAGCATAATTTTACCGGAACGAACTTTCCCATGCTGATCAATCTGCCAAAAAATTGTCGCACCAGGCCAATGTTTTGAAGTGCCAATATGGTATTTGCTGATGACTTGGGATGTGATAGTAGTACCGATGAAGGATGTCAACCATAAAGTAAAATTGTTCTTATGGTAATGTGTCCGGCTAAGTTTAACGTCTTCATAAGGGATATAAGAGATTTGCTTCGTTCTACTACTATCAGATTTATAGATGATTAATGACTTAGTGCGACTCATCTCATTGCATCCATTAATGGAATTATACGATTTAGTCAATTGTGTTACCGACTTTAAATACCCATCGAGATATGGATTAAGGTGATATGCACAGCTTGATTCGCGATCGCACCTGCCATAGACTTGTGGAAGGTAAACCCGGTCAACTTCATCGATATAACGTACGAATCTTTTTTTGCCACAACCGGGGCAAATGTGTTTCTGGCTTCCTTTTTCGAGAATATATCTATGATTAAACATAAACGATTGATTTTTTCGTACTTATCGTACTTACCGTACCCAGGTACGAACAGTACGTGTGGTACGAATTATTTTTCCTGACCATGTTCATTGACTTTCTTTAACCATTTCCGGATAGAACCCTCGGTTACGCCATATAATCTGGCGATTTCAGCATTTGATTTGCCTTCTTCTTTTAGAACCAAAACCTCTGCAATGCGTTTTTCTTTATCGGTTTTGGATAGCTGGCGTAAGTGTTCATATTCCTTGCCATAGGAAACAAATTCAAACTGAAGAAAGTTAATCGACTTGACTATCTGGCATATACAGACATTTTCTATATCATAAATAATTTCCGTATTCCTGGCCTTGATCTGTTTCAGGTATCGAATACTACCATCCTGATAGCTTTCTCCTATTGCAAAGGCACTATCACAGAAATTTATCAGCATTTTGGACCCCTGAAGGTCATTTCTCGTAATGGGCTTGGAAAGATCTCTTTTAGGTGTATGCGCAAGAGCCAATATTGACAAACTATGCTTACGGCCAATCTCTTTCAACTTTTTCATTAATGGAAGAGCATCCTTGGCCTTCTCCGTTTCATTCTTCAGATATGTTATATTATCAATAATGAGGACCCTTGCATTCATTGTAGAGATTGATTGCTCAATGGATGCATAGAGATATTCCTCGAACGACTGATGGCTGGTAACTATAGGATCATCTGGATTAATAACAGCCCTGAGAAAGTTGCTATCCCAAGGGTAATGATTTTCATAATTTTCAGAATACCTTGCTTCAAATTGTTTTTCGCTGAGTTCAAAATCGAAGTAGAGTATCTTTTGTAAAGAGCTTTCATTTGGGAACCCTGATATTGATTCTCCTCTGCTGATGGCATTGCCTATCTGCACTGCCAAAATGGATTTGCCAAGGTTGGTGTCTGCATATAGGATACATAATTCCCCCTCATACCATAGATCCCCAAAGAGTTTCATTGGAATTGGACGCTGCTTAGCCGCATCAATCCAGTTAGATGCAGGCTTCACAAGAAACAAACCCTGCCTGGCTTCATCCTCTGCCGCTTTCTCTTCCAATTCCTCTATATGGCCTAATACAGAATCAGGTGTGAAAATTGAATCATCAAAAGAAGGTTCAGGTATGACATTATCATTCTTACTTGAAATTTCGGCATTACCAATTCTGTCAGTTTCCGGAATGGTATCGATTAGATTTTCCATGGCGACTCTTTAGCGTTTTGAGTGTCTGTTGCGAATTACATAATCAATTGCAGCCTGTTCGATATCAGATTCAGAGGCTTGCCTATTGCGTTGTAACCATTCATCAAGCTCGACACGATTAAAATATAGCCTCTTGCCCTGAGGGCAAAAGTGAGGAATCTGCTTTGTGCTGGTGAGTTTGTAAAGGTGACTCTGGCTGATGTCCAGGTACCTGCATGTCTCTTCAAAGTTCAGTACGTCCTTTTTAAGGAGGGACTGTGCTGCCAACATCTGTTCTATATTGGTCAGTTTTTTAATTATCAATTCGTCCATATTATTCCTTTGGTACTTATTTACCCCCTGTTTCGTAAATTCAAGGGTTGTTAACAATTTCAGGGTTGTTTTTCTGTTTTTTTTCTAAATCTAAACGATATCAACCGTTTTCGGTTGATTGATCGTTTG
>CAJBRY010000299.1 GCA_903958085.1 uncultured Geobacteraceae bacterium | reverse complement strand
GGTTACAGATGTTTCCGGACGCGGCGTCGGTATGGACGTTGTGAAACGGGCAATAGAAAAGCTAAGGGGTAAAATTGAAATCGAAAGCAACCTTGGTCGCGGGACTTCAATTATTACTCGGTTTCCTCTGACATTAGCGATCATTGATGGTATGATCGTTAAAGTAGGCAAGGAAAGTTTTATCTTACCGACAATATCAATTCGTCAGGCATTGCGACCGACGCGTGAAAAATACACCAATGTGGTGGGCAAAGGAGAGATGATTGATGCCATGGGTCAACTTATGCCCTTGATTAAACTTTATAAATTGTTTAATATAGAACCGGAGCAAAAAGAACCATGGGATGCGATAGTCGTAGTGGTAGATTCTGAAAAAGGTTCAAGGTGCCTAATGGTGGATAAGATAGTAGGCAAAGCGGAAGTTGTTGTTAAAAGTCTGGGTGAAGGCCTGAAAAGTGTTAAGGGTGTAGCCGGCGGCGCTATTTTGGGAAATGGGCGTATTGGTTTGATTATAGATACGGAAAGCTTGTTTGAACTTAGTGAAGAATAATTTAAGGTGAGGTTAAATTATGGTTGAAAAAAATATTAAGATTTTAGTAGTTGATGACTTTGCCACGATGAGAAAGGTTGTGCGCAATTTATTAAAACAAGTTGGGTATGAAGACATAATAGAGGCCGAAGATGGGGTGATGGCGCTAAAGGCGTTGAAGTCTCAGAAGATTGACTTTGTAATTTCTGATTGGAACATGCCGAATATGACCGGTTATGAATTACTTAAAGCCGTTCGTGATGACGCTGATCTGGCTAAAACACCGTTCCTGATGGTAACTGCGGAGGCTTTGCAGGATAACGTTGTGGCCGCTGTGAAAGCCGGTGTGAGTGATTACATTGTGAAGCCCTTTACTGCTGAAGTTTTAAATGAGAAAATAATAAAGATAACGGAAAACTTGCACAAATAATATAGAAATTACATGATAATGATCGGGGAAGGTGATTTATGAACGTAAAATTTATTAATCCTTTTTTAGAAGGAACGATTAGTGTGTTAAAGACAATGGCTTTTGTAGAACCAAAACCTGGAAAGCCTTATCTCAAGACGGATAGCCTGGCGCGGGGAGATATTTCCGGCATTATCGGTTTAACAGGCTCAGCTACTGGTTCACTGGCCTTAAGCTTCAGCGAAGCCGCGATATTAAAAATTGTTTCCAATATGGTTGGCGAAAATATCAAAACAATGAATGATGAGATTAAAGATGCCGTAGGTGAAATTACTAATATGATTTCCGGTGTCGCGCGGAAAAATCTGGAAGTCGATGGTTTTTATATTCAAGCCGCCATTCCAACTGTAGTTACCGGAAAAAATCATTCGATAACACATGTTTCGGGCGGACAAAGTCTGATCATTCCTTTTGAAATTGCTGAAGGTAAATTCGTTGTTGATGTAAGCCTTAATGAATAATTTTGTGTTTTGCTAAATTTACCGATTTGTTTATTGGTCGGTTTGGGGTTGCAAAAT
>CAJBRY010000298.1 GCA_903958085.1 uncultured Geobacteraceae bacterium | reverse complement strand
TTCACGTAATGAATCTTCAAGAAATTCAGAGTGCCTTTCAGTCATCGGATGAGGAAATTCGCAGATCGGCTTTGCATTTATTGCGTGATAAGCCTTTAGCTGATGCCCAATCCATTTTGTTCACTGCAATGGGTGATGAAAGCTGGCGAGTTAGAAAAGAGGCGGTAGAATGTTATTTATTTGCAAAGCCTGATCTCAATTCAATTGATATGTTATTGAGCCTTATCCGTAATGCGGATAATGCAGGACTGAGAAATTCTGCTGCAGAGGCTGTTATCCGGATCGGTTCTGATTGTGCCGACTCATTAATAGGAATGGTTAAGGATAAGGATGCTGATGTTCGTAAGTTTGTTGTTGATATTATGGGTGGAATTGGAGATCCGGTTTTCGTACCTTCGTTATTACATCTCCTTTATGATTCTGATGTCAATGTTGCCTCTGCTTCGGCAGAGCAGTTGGGTGGTGTGGGTGTTTCAGCGACTGCTGAGCCGCTTATGCAGGCAATTCTATCCAGAGAAGAAGTCCTGTTTAGATTCAGTGCTCTTGGTGCATTGGGGACACTGGCAAAACAGCTGCCAGTACCGGATGCTCTGATAAAGCTGGCGGATCAGGATATTCTTAGAAAAGCTGTTTTTGAATGTCTTGGAAATATTTCTGATGACAGCTCTTTAAAATTGCTACTGGATGGTTTTTCATGTCGTCAGAAAAAAAGTAGAGTTGCCGCAGTAAAAGCTCTGAATAAAATTTTCTGTCGTTCTGCTTCGGGGCCACAGGCAAAAATATTGGAAGCTCTCCAGTTACTTAAAGAAAACGACATAATTATAGATCTTATTGATCTGTTTGACATTCGCGATGCTGCACTGACTGAATCTCTTCTTTGGATTGCCATAGTAACAAGAGATGCACGCTTCATCCCGATGCTTATTGAAGCTTATACTGACGAACGTTCCGCCGATGCTGCGCTTTCTGCATTAAAAAGTTTTGGTCGTGAGGCTTTACAGGAGATTGTTTCAAGGTACTCGACTCTTAACGATAGGGGACGAAGCGGTCTTTGTATTCTGATTGCTGAATGTGGCTATGCCGGATTTAATAATGTTATTTTGGATGCATTGCGTGATCAGTCTGCCGAAGTACGCGAATCTGCTGCAACAGCAGTTGGAACACTAGGCATTATTACAATGATACCAGATCTTATTGCACTCATTGATGATACTGAAGCTCGTGTCTATTCTGCTGCAGTTGCCAGTTTGCAGTCTCTGATTATGATTAGTCGCTCTGCAATTCTGGCAGAAGTAAACCTGTTTTGCTCATCAAAGATGTCTCACCATCGTAAAGCAGCAGCGCTTCTATTGGCCTCTCTAGGCGAAAGAGATCGCCTGCTTCTATTGATTAAAGATGAAGATCCACAGGTGAGAAAGGCAGCGGTTACTGCAATTGGAGCAAATCGAGTCGAAACCTCAGGATCGATGCTTTTACTTGCACTTACAGATGAAGATCCCGAAGTTAGAATTGCTGTTGCAGAGGCTCTGGGGAATCTAAGTGACAAAACGACACTTGATGCCCTTGAATATGCCCTTAACGATGAAGATATTTGGGTGCAGTCTGCCGTATTAAACTCAATCGCAAGGATTGAGCCAAGAAGAGTCAAGTCAATTATTATGGACATCCATTCCAGAACAGACGGTCTTCTGATGATCACATGTTTGAAAATACTGGAACAATTAGGTGGTGCAGAATCTGAAGAGATAATTCGTTTTGCCACGCAAAATAGCGATATGGATATAGCGAGGCAGGCTGCAAAGTCTTTAGAACGGGTTATTGCCACTAAAACCAATTCAGGACGTTCATGACGTTTTCTTTTACTCAGGTTCATAATATGTCAGACGATGATTTCCTGCTGTTGAGGGACTGCATCTATGCACATTGTGGTATCTATTTTGATCTTGATTCAAAGTATATACTTGAAAAACGCCTTTCCAGTCGTCTGATAGATTTAAGCCTGCCTTCATTTTACGACTATTACCATTACCTGAAATTCAACAGGCAAAAAGAACAGGAATTAATGGACATCATGGATGTCCTGACTACTAATGAAACGTATTTTTTCCGTGAATCTTTCCAGCTTAAAGCCTTTTCCGAAGAGATAATTCCTGAATTGATCAAAACTAAAGCAGCTCGAGGAAGTAATTCTCTGCGGATTTGGAGTGCAGGTTGTTCTACCGGAGAGGAACCTTACACTATTGCAATGCTTCTCAGTACAATCCCTGAGTTGAAGGGATGGAAAATTGAAATTATCGGTACGGATATTAGTCAAAAAGTTTTGCAGCAGGCGCGCCGTGCCATTTATGGAAAATCATCTTTCAGGGCAACAGAAGAGGATGATCTTAAACGTTTTTTTCTTCAGCAAGAGGATGGATATAAAGTAAATGATTCAATTCGAGAACTTGTAACTATCAGTCATCTTAATCTTTTTGATAATCATCGCCTTGCAATGCTGGGAAAGGTTGATCTGATTTTCTGCCGGAATGTAATTATTTACTTTGATCAAGTCGCAAAAAAGAAGGTAATTCAATCTTTTCATTCAGCCTTGTACGATGGAGGCTTTCTTCTGCTTGGGCACTCTGAATCACTTATGAATATTACTACTTCATTCACTCTTCGACATTTCAAAAACGATATGATCTACCAGAAACCCGACCGGTTTTCATCCGGAGGTGTGATTTGAAAAAGATCAGAATTGTTGTAGTGGATGATTCTGCATTCAGTCGTCGCAGCATTACCCGTATGCTTGAGGGAATTGACTCTGTTGAAGTTGTCGGGTATGCGATAAATGGTGAAGAAGGTATACAGAAGGTCATAGCACTTAAACCTGATTTGGTAACTCTTGATCTTGAGATGCCAAAAATGGATGGTTTTACATTGCTTCGAATCCTTACAACCCGTTTTTCGCTTCCTGTTATTGTAATAAGTGCATTGAGCGGAGCTGACAAGGTATTCAAGGCTCTGGAATTAGGAGCGCTTGATTTTGTAGCAAAACCTTCCACTACAGCTTCTGTCGATTTGCTGTCGATAAAAGAGGATTTACAGAAAAAAGTTCTTCAGGTACTTGCTCTTAATCCTACAGGGAAGACTCGGTTAACCCCTGATACAACGACTAAGGTGGTCACTTCTTCTGTTTCAAAAGAATCTGAAAGAGCTGTTATCGGAATAAAGCATTCTATTGATCTTGTTGCGATTGGTACATCTACAGGTGGACCACCTGCATTGCAGCAGATTTTTTCTGCTTTTGAACAAAAATACCCATTTGCTGTAGTTGTCTCTCAGCATATGCCTGCCGGTTTTACTAGAGCTTTTGCCGATCGGCTTAATCGCACTTCGCCATTTGACATCAAGGAAGCAGAGGATGGCGACCTGGTGCTTCCAGGAAGAGCATTGATAGCACCAGGTGGCAGAAACATGATTTTTGAAGTATGCGGAGGCCAGGTAACGGCTCGCATAGTTGCTCCTTCGGAATCTGACAGGTATATTCCATCTGTGGATGTGATGTTACAGTCTTGCTCCGGAATATATCGTAAGAGGGTACTAGCTGTAATACTTACTGGAATGGGAAATGATGGCAGTAAAGGTATCATATCAATTAAAGAACATGGCGGTAGCGTGATTGCCGAATCAGAAAAAACTTCAATTGTATATGGTATGCCACGTGAAGCTGTGGCAACCGGAGTTGTAGACCGGTCTGTGCCACTGGAGAAAATTGCATCTGAAATTATTATTCAAGGTGGGTTCTTCTGATAACCCAAGACATTCCTACGGGTAAAAGTATCGAAGAAAGCTTCAACATTTGTGGCTAGGTGATTATTTATGAACTGTTTTTATTA
>CAJBRY010000297.1 GCA_903958085.1 uncultured Geobacteraceae bacterium | reverse complement strand
ATTATGATCCAATGATGGAACCTGTATATGTATGGCAAGGTTGGGAGCCGAAAAAAAATTAATCAGAAGTGCTAAAACAATTTAGCAAAAAGCTGGGGCTAATAATAAAAGCATAAAAAAGGCGACCAATTAAGAGGTAGCTTTTTTTTACAGTAAAGTTAGATTTTAATTCAACCGTTGACGAAGATATGTCTCAAATTCGGCACAAAATTCCTTCCTTTTAAGTGCCATATCAACAGTTGCCTTCAGAAAGCCCAATTTGTCACCACAATCATGCCTTGACCCCTCAAACAAACAACCGTAAACCTTTTCTTCCTTTGAAAGTGTCAAAATGGCATCCGTTAATTGAATTTCTCCACCTTTTCCTGGCTTTTGTTCCTGAAGAATTTCAAAAATGCGCGGAGTCAAAACGTATCTACCTATAATTGCCATATCGGAAGGTGCTTCTTCTCGAGACGGTTTCTCTATCATATTGGTTACATGGAAGGTGCGATCACCGATCTGATCCGCTGCAACGCATCCATATGAAGATATGTTTGCCAGAGGAACTTTTTCAAGTGCCAGTACAGACCCCCCTTCTTTATTGAAAACACTCAGCAGTTGAGCAAGACATGGACGGTCACTGTCAACAATGTCATCTCCTAGCAGAACGGCAAAAGGCTCATTTCCGACAAAGTCTTTTGCACACAGAATAGCATGACCAAGTCCCATCGCCTGACGCTGGCGCACATAGAAAATATTGACCATTTCTGCTATTTCGCGAACTCTTGTAAGTTCTCGCGCTTTTCCCTTGTCGTGGAGATGTGCCTCCAGTTCGACTGAAATATCGAAATGATCCTCGATATTATGTTTGCCACGACCGGTAACAAAAAGAATTTGTTCAATTCCAGAAGCAACTGCCTCCTCAACGACATACTGCACTAATGGCTTATCAATCAACGGCAGCATCTCTTTTGGAGATGATTTTGTCGCAGGCAGAAAGCGGGTGCCGAGTCCGGCTACAGGGAAAATAGCTTTTTTTACCTTCATATTAAAAGCTCCAGTGAAGATGATACAAAAAAATTATTCGGCTGAGCATGCACATCCGCTGCAGGCCGCGGGTTTTGGAGCTTCAGTTTTTGGACAGTAACCGGTATTAAACCAACCGTTCCCTTTGAGGCTGAAAGCTGTGGAGGAGATCATCTTTTCGACTATTGCACCACATTCTGGACATTTACTTGCAGGTGGGTCGGAAAACTTCTGACGTAGTTCAAATTGATAATTACATTCCGTACAACGGTATTCGTACATCGGCATAATACAACAAGCCTCCTTGATATTTTGAGTATATGGGAAGGATAAGAATTATATTCCTGAAAGTCAATGATGTTGGGAAATGAATTTAAAATGATTTAAATTGGAAGGAACCACGATACTGTGATAAAAATATTTCGGCTAAATTCAACTGAAATTTTATTTGCAGAGAAATCCGTCAGTTATGGAATAAGATCATGAAAAAAATCATCCTCTACCTACTCCTTGCGACAACTGCATATTTTCTATATGTTGCTCTTTCCCTCGCGCTTATGCCTCCAATATCAGATCTGGTGGACAAGAAATTCTCGACAACAATTCAGGTCAAAGACTGGCAGGGAGACTACCATCCTTTTGTTGTTGGGCCTAAAAACCGTTATTGGACATCAACAGGACGTATACCTGCCGAAATGAAGTGGGCGGTAATTTTGGCTGAGGACGCCAATTTTTATAAGCACGACGGCATAGATGTTAAAGCAATTAAAAATGCCATCAAGTACGATCTTGAAAAAAAGAGTTTGAAGCGTGGTGCGTCTACCATAACTCAGCAGACGGCCAAGAACCTCTTTCTTTCTCGTGAAAAAACACTCACTCGCAAGTTAAAGGAAGTATATCTGGCGTACCGGATGGAACAGGAACTGACAAAAGGGCGTATCATCGAATTTTATCTTAATGTAGTAGAATTGGGGCCGATGGTTTACGGCATCGGACATGGAGCCCAATATTATTTCGGCAAGCCGGTATCAGCACTGACCCCACGCGAATGTGCTTTCCTTGCCGCCATGCTTCCAGGGCCTCGTGTGGCTTACAACCCCTACAAAAATCTTGGAAAAGTCCTGAAACGTTCGGATATGATTCTCGGGTTACTTCGCAAAAACGGTGTTCTCGGGGAAGTCGAGTATCAGGCTGCTTTGGCGCAATCACCGAATGTCGGTCGCTTGCAGCAGAAGGTTGATGAGGTTATCAGTACGCCGCCAGTGTTCTCCTCGCCTTCATCGGCGCGAAATGAGCCTGAAAAATCTGTCGATTCTGAAGTAATCAAGAAGGAAGAATCTGCTGCCGTTGTTCCGCAATCAGAACCAACTGATTCCAAGCCAGCAAACATTCAGGAAGGACAGGTCGAGAAGAAATGAATGAAAAAACTGATCTGAAAAATATGACTCTGTCAGCTCTTGAACAATTTCTTCAGGGACAGGGTAAGGAGCGTTTCCGAGCTCTTCAGGTCTTTAAGTGGATCTATCAGCAGGACGCACATGGATTTGAAGAGATGACCAACATATCCAAGGCTCTCCGTTCTGAGCTTGCTGAAACGGCTTTCATCAGCAATCTGCAAGCGGAGGCAATAGAAGAGGGAAGTGATGGGACGCGTAAATATCTCTTTAATCTCGAAGATGGCAACAGCGTAGAATCTGTACTGATTCCTATAGAGGGGCGCAACACGCTCTGTATTTCATCACAGGTAGGCTGTGCGATGGCATGCGAATTCTGCCTCACCGGAACATTCAAGCTGACCCGCAACCTTTCCGCATCGGAAATTGTCAACCAGATAATGGCGGTCAAGCGGGACCTGGTAAGGAATCCCCCCGCTTTGCAGACAGGTGGAGCGGCGCTGGTTGAAAACGATGATGACGAGAACGATTACGGCAACGAGGTATCTCCGACAGCTATCCGCAACATAGTCCTGATGGGAATGGGGGAACCGCTGCACAATCTTGATAATGTGATTCCGGCAATTCAGATTATGATTGATGGTAACGGACTACAGCTATCAAACCGCCGTGTAACGGTTTCCACCTGTGGACTGGTACCGGAAATGGAAAGGCTTGGGCGGGAAATTCCGAATGTTAATCTGGCTGTGTCACTTAATGCCACCACTGACGAGTTGCGGAACCGGATCATGCCGGTTAATCGCAGCTATCCTCTCAAGGAGCTTCTGAAAGCCTGCAGAGAATTTCCGTTACCAGGTCGGCGTAAGGTTACATTTGAATATGTCATGATGGGTGGTGTGAATGATTCACTTGATGATGCAAAGCGGCTTTTGAAACTGATCTGCGATATCCCTAACAAGGTGAATTTAATTCCCTTTAATGAACATGAAGGGTGTGATTTTAAGGCACCAACGCAAGCGGCAGTAGATGCCTTCCACAAGTATCTGATAGACCGGCATGTGACGGTTATCACCAGAGACAGCCGTGGTGGTGATATTTCGGCAGCTTGCGGACAGTTGAAAGGGAAGCTGAGTAAGTGATTTATTAAAGACAGAGTTTCTGACGCACTCAGCAAAATATCTAAAAAGCCTTTCGGAGTAAACCCGAAAGGCTTTTATTGTGTATTTTCTCCGTGCCTGTGAATAAGCAGTTCTACGCTTGTGGACGACGTGAACGGTACTCAATTACCGGTTCATGACGTACTTTGGGGGGACGCGGAGCACTTCCAGCAGGCTTTGCCGACTTACTCCATGGTTTTGCTTGGCTGTCGCGTCCCACGCCTGGCTTTCCGAATCGTGTAGAAGGTGCTCCAGAGCCGCTTTTCCGAGGAGCACTACTGCGTCCCACTGGCTTTCTTATGGAAGTCTTCGGCTCAAGTCCGTCAATTTGCAGTTCTGGAAGTTTCTTGCCGATGAAGCGCTCGATACGTTCAAGATAGTTACGTTCTCCTGCCGATGCAAACGAAATAGCAACCCCTGTTGCACCGGCACGACCAGTACGGCCTATGCGGTGGACGTAGTCTTCAGCAAAGCGAGGCAGGTCAAAGTTAATAACGTGGCTGACTCCGTTTACGTCGAGTCCTCTGGCAGCAACATCAGTAGCTACAAGCAGACGTATTCCTCCACGACGCATACGATCAATAGTTTTGTTACGAGCCATCTGTGTCATATCGCCATGCAGGGCTGCTGCTGGAAAACCGTTTCGGGAAAGCTCGCGTGACAATTCATCGGCATCACGTTTGGTTGCAGAGAAAATAATTGCGCGGGTAAGTTCAACATCCCGTACCAGGTGGTCAAGCAACTCTTTTTTATGATTGAGGTTGTCGGTCACATGAAGACGTTGCTCAATCAGAGCGTGTGAAGATGTGCTGACGGCAAGCTGAACCCTTTTGGGTTCGCGCATCATCTTTTCAGCAAGCAGTGCTATGTCGCCTTCCATAGTAGCAGTAAACATCAAGGTCTGGCGATTTGTCGGGGTGCGGTCAACTATCTTGTTGATGTCTTCACTGAAACCCATGTCAAGCATGCGATCAGCTTCATCCAGTACAAGCATTTCAAGTCGGTCAAGGCGGATGCTTCCACGCTCGATGTGGTCGACAAGGCGTCCTGGGGTTGCGACGATGATGTCAACCGGTGCGGAAAGTAAGCGTAGTTGCTCACGATAAGGCATACCTCCCAGCAGCGTACCGCAGCGTGGACGTATACCACGACCATAGTTGCGGGCTGATTCCATAACCTGCCCGGCTAGTTCACGGGTAGGTGCCAAAACAAGAATACGGGGGCCTTTGCCAGGGAGTATAGATTTTTTTGTCAGCAGTTCAAGTGCAGGCAGTACGAAGGCGGCAGTTTTGCCGGTGCCGGTCTGGGCTGTGGCGATTACGTCGTTACCTGCCAGTACAAGCGGGATGGATTGTTCCTGAATCGGGGTCGGGATTGTATAACCGCAAGCGGTTATTGCCGAGAGGATGGCCGGATTAAGGCCGAGTTCTGCAAACGTCATGATAATTCCTTTTCTGGGAGCGGTGTAAAGACAAAAGCACACACGAACCGGAGAATCAAACAGATGATTCCAGGAACAGGAAAAAACAGTTACGTGCGGGCAGACAATAAATCTTCGCCTGCCGTTCGGTCTGCTTTTTTCAATCCGGATGAGGATGATTGAAGATACAGGAGGGGGCAGAATGCGATGATCAAAAGAGAAACGGCGGACACCTTACCGCGCTTCATATAGGTACAACAATTGGACATAGTAGTTGATTGATTTATTTTATGCAAGCTATTATTTGCAGAGAGAGTTTAATTCATTATTCCATTTGACTTCATAGCTGCAAATTCGGCAGTATGCAGACAATATCCTGCCGCACCAAAGGCGCTACAAAATGTCAAAAAGCATCTATATATTTCTCGCATTTTTTCTCTGCTTCTCGTTGTCAGCTGCAGCGGCAGGCAAACGCCCTCCAGATGCATGGAGCTTTTACTATTTTGATGGGACTGCTTTCTCATCAGGCCAAAACCGCGATGGAAGTGCATTTATCGCTGTAAAGGAAAATGTGCAACCGGTTGTTTTGGCAAGCAATACATCCCATATTACGCTATCCACGCTGCCTGAAGGAACTGGTGTAATTGCCGGAATATGCTATGTTCAAAATTCAGGTGGCAAACTCGGTAATAACAGCGTATTCACTCCCTACCCTCGCGTACCTATCCATATTTCTGCTGGAGGCAAGCCGTTTGTTACGGTGCGAACCGATGACTACGGCTATTTTGTAGCCGTACTACCAAGCGGAATCTATTCAGTGGGAAGTGGACCATCTAATGCAGAAATAGCTGTAGAACGCGGCATAACAACCCTTGTCCCGCTTAGGGTCGGCAAAAGGATGGTTGACTAATGAACAGCTTCAACTCACGTCTTGTTATTTTTGCTCTTTTTATACTTCAAATTTCTGCAACTGCTTTTGCGGGACCTCTTGATGACTACTATCTGCAGCAGTTTGGTCACACGAACAGCGCTCAACTGCAAAAAACAATTTTATCTATTGTCCCTGAACAGCAAGAACCGGCTCGCTGTGGAATGCCTGCAAAAAAGGGGCTGCGACGCGACTGGAATCTACTCGAACAGTCAACACAAAAAGTGCTGGCAAAAGAGCTTGCTCTTCCAGCGCTTACTGGAGAAGCCTCTTTCACCTCCGTCGGTGGGCATTTCAAAATACACTACGCCACAAGCGGTTCTGACGCTCCAACAGCGGCTGGATGGGTAGAAACTGTAGCAGCTACTTTTGAAGAGGTTTATTCAAAATACACATCATTACCTTTGGGTTATCAGCGAGCACCAACAGAATCAGGCGCACCGTATGACGTATATCTTCGAAATCTGGCCCCTCAAAGATTCTATGGTTCAACCGAAAGTGGTGTGTCTGTTTCATCAGTCGGCTATCCAAACGCCTATACAAGTTGGATTGAGTTGGACAATAACTTCACGGAAAGCATATATACAACCCCTTCTTCAGGTGGCACGTTCACCCCACTGCAAAGTTTGCAGATCACAGCTGCCCATGAATACCACCATGCAATTCAATACGGCTACAACTACTATTTTGACATCTGGTATGCCGAAGCGACCTCCACCTGGTTGGAAGATGAACTTTATAATGATGTAAATCAACTCTATAACTACCTGGATGCATGGCTTCTTTCACACAGCAACTTATCACTCGATACTTCTGAAAGCCTCACAACAGGCGGAGGATACGGGCGGTGGATATTTAATCGCTATCTGTCAGAGAAGCATAGTCCGACAGCAATTCGAAATATATGGGAAGCCTTGGGGGTGCGTTACAGTCCCTACGGCTCGGATATTCCGATGGCTCCGGTAATAGACTCTGTTCTCACAACTACATACGGAGGTTCTCTTGCTGATGACTTCTTTGGTTTTGCCAAGCGTGTTTATATTCGGGACTGGGCGACTCGAACTCCGGACGAAACAGATAAGATTCCTTTTTACTCTCCAATCTACACATATTCATCATATCCGGTAAACAGTTCAAGCAGAAATAAGCCATCCGTAACTCTTCCACACTACTCTTTTGCTTATTACAAATTTACTACGACTTCGGGAATGTCTCCTTTTACAGTAAACATCAATAAAACCAGCGGAATCAAAACAGCTCTATATAAAAACAACACTGAAATAACTTCTGATGCAAGTGCCACTTCATACCTTTTAAGCAATTTCGGAACAACGGACGAAATTGTTTTACTGATTGCCAATACGAGTACTGTTGATAATCAAATGGCAACTTTCAGCACTGATGGATCAACTGAGATTGTTACTGAGCCAATAGCAAGTTCAGTTGGAGGAGGAAGCAGCGGCTGTTTCATAGCAACTGCTGCATTTGGAAGTTACCTGCATCCGCAAGTTAATATGCTGCGGGAGTTCCGTGACAAACACCTGCTGACGAATACTCCTGGACGGACTTTTGTAAAACTTTACTATCGATACAGCCCTCCGCTCGCTGATTTTATCTCATGCCACCCGGTTTTACGTAGCCTGGCCCGCTTGGCGCTGACACCGCTTATTGTCTTTATAACACACCCTCTAATCTCGGTAATTTGTCTGTTCCTTTTTGTCGGGTTTATTCTAACAACCTTACGTTATGTCCCGAATAATCGGCTACAAGCGAAGACAAACTTTTTGTTACAGGAATATAACCCGCCGAAATAAATCTGAGCAAAGAAGCGTAATGCTTTTTCAAGCTCCTAAGTTCCAATATCCAACAATATATGTAGAATATTCTGCAAGTGTTCCTGCCATCGCTCAGTCATTAATACCTAAACTTTCATATAATCAACCATTTGTCGCATTGGCATGTTATCTGTAGTGCTAAATTACTACAAGTAATGTACTTTCGAGGCTGATATGAAATCGTATTTCTATATAATTATTGTTCTGATTACAACCTGCAGCTCTGGTTTTGCCGATGAAAAGAAGCAGGACGAGCGTCTCTCACCTCTTATTGAAACCGCTCTTGCAAACAACCCTGAATTGAAATCCTCTCAGGCCAGATGGCAGATGTACACCAGCAAAGCAAAGCAGGCAGGAACTCTGGATGATCCGATGCTGATGTTCAAGCTTCAGAATCTGTTGACTCGGGAACCATTCTCTATTGGCGGCAAAGACCCGGCGACAGCAAAGGTAATCGGCATTTCGCAGCAACTCCCTTTCTGGGGCAAACGTGCCATAAAAGAGCAAATTGCCAGTTACGAGGCAGAGTCCTATAAATGGGCAATAGAAGAGCGTAAACTTGAATTGACGCGAATGCTCAAGGAAACTTGGTATCAGATTTACGCTGTTGATAAATCACTGGAGGTTTTGGAAAAAAATATTCGTATCATTGCTGATTTCGTGGCAATTGCAGAATCACGCTATTCGGTTGGACAAGGGGTTCAGCAGGATATATTCAAGGCTGGGCTTGAAAAGTCCAAAATGCTGGATTTGCAGATATCTTTGCAGCAGCAGCGAAAAAGTCTTGTTGCAAATTTTAACTATCTCCTTTACCGCCCCGCAAGTGAGCAGGTTGAAAAAATCGGAGATTTTGAAGTCACAAAAATTTCCCACTCAGAGGAGATGCTTAATAAAATTGCCTACGAAAAACGCCCGCAATTAAAATACCTTGCGATGCTTTCAAATAAAGGCGTAGCCTCACACAGACTGGCAGAGAAGGAATTCTACCCCGATTTTAATCTCTCTTTTGAATATATGTTTCGTGAAGCAGCGATGACAGATCCTGGTTATAATATGTTCACGCTTGGACTGTCATTTAACCTGCCTTTGCAGCGGGAGCGGCGTCAGGCAATGCTGGCGGAATCTTCATCGGAATCCAGCATGACGCTTGAAGAGACAAGCGCCCTTAAAAACACAATCGCTTACACAATAAGCGATACTTTTGCGCAGTTGGAGCGCCGTCTGAAGCTTGTCGAACTTTATAAAAAGGGCATAATCCCACAGGCTGAGCAGTCACTGGAATCGGCGGTAATCAGCTATAGGGTTGGCAAGGTGGATTTTCTGACGCTCCTGGATGGTCGTGTAAGCTTGTTTAATTACGAACGTGAGTTGTACCTGTCCAAGGCTGAATACATGATGCAACTTGCGCGGCTTGAGGCGACAGTCGGAGTGGATTCACTCTTGATTTCGAGTCAGCCGTGAGTAGAGGTCTATATGGCGTTAAATAAAAAAATACTACTTAGTCTGCTATTGCTTATAGTTGCGATTTCCACAGCTTGTGGTTGGTTGTATCATAATGGATGGTTCAAGAACGACGGTGACGGCCATTCAAAGGCTGAACATGCTGTCAAACAGCTCTGGACCTGTTCGATGCATCCGTTTATCGTAAAGGACAAGCCGGGCACCTGCCCGATCTGCGGCATGGAGTTGATCAAGAAGCTAGACAGTTCCGCGGCTGTCGGTGGCGCTCAAACTCCTGAGCAGAAGCAGCAGACCGAAATGCTTGGCCATGTTTCTCTTTCAGCAACCCAAAGAATTATGGCGAATGTTGAAACTGTTGAGGCAAAACAGACAACTATAAACAAGGAGATCAATGCTGTCGGTATCGTCCAGTACAACCAGACCAGACAAGCCAAAGTAACCGCCTGGATCGCGGGTCGGATAGACAAGCTGAATGTAAATACAGTGGGTTCATATATCACGAAGGATAATCCGGTGGCCGAACTTTACTCGCCGGATCTTCTGGCAACTCAGCAGGAATATCTGCTGGCGGTCAAGAGCCGCGAACAGCTCAAAAACTCTGTTATTCCTTCCATCTCTCAAAATGGTGACGGACTGGTGCAATCGGCCAAGCAGCGTCTTATGTTATTTGGAGTAAAGGAGAGCCAAATTGCAGAACTTGAGAAAGCTGGTAAGCCGAATATCCGTATTCCGATCTATACCCCGCAATCAGGAGTTGTTATTGAGAAGTTTGTTCAACAGGGTCAGTACGTCAACGTTGGCGAGGTGCTGTTTAATGTTGCCGATCTCTCTACGGTATGGGTTGAGATTGAGGTATATGAGAATGAATTTCCTAATATTAAAATCGGCCAAATGGTTGAGATCCAGTCGCAATCTTATCCTGGCAAACCATTTAGCGGTCGGATAGCTTTCATTTATCCTTTTTTGGATCCCAAAACCAGAACCGTCAAGGCTCGTGTCGAGATGGTTAATATCGGCATGAAGCTAAAGCCGGACATGTTTGTTAAGGCACTCATCAAGTTGCCGCTCGGTAAAACCGTTGTTGTTCCTGTTACTGCGGTTATGGACAGTGGTAAACGCCAGACCGTATGGGTGGAAACCGCTCCCGGAATGTTTGCACCGCGTGAAGTGCAGATCGGACAGCAGGCTGAGGACAAGATCCAGATTCTTTCAGGTCTCAAGGAAGGTGACAAGGTGGCTGTTTCAGGTGCGTATCTGATTGATTCCGAATCTCAGTTGAAAGGTGGCGGGGGAGTGGAGCACAGTCAGCATACCGGAAGTGGAGCAAAGCCGGAAATCAAGGGGCAACCTGTGGCACCAGCGAAAAAGGTACTCAATATGGATGATATGAAGATGTGACTACCCATGATGCCTAGCCTACACCCTATGTTTTGCTGGTCATGGGTTTCAGTATGGTAAATTGGGATATAAGCTTTGAATAGTTTGTAAAAACAAGACCAACGTGTTGGAATTCCTTTATAGGCCTCTTGTAAAAATATCCATGTAATGCCTTATCAACTCCTCGTCACGTTCAGGAGAGTGGTTCACAAAGCTTTGTGATGCGAGAGTGCTGAGAAAATAATAATTCACCATTCCGGCCATTGCGAGCGCAGTATCCTCCGGATTTAACTCTTTTCTGAATTGTTTTTTGTCGATACCCTCTTTGATTATTTCCACCAGTACATAAAGTGCCTTGGCGAGCGCCGGTTGAACCGTTTCGCCGAAATGCCGCGTCGGATTCG
Organism: uncultured Geobacteraceae bacterium; assembly: GCA_903958085.1. Lineage (GTDB taxonomy): Bacteria > Desulfobacterota > Desulfuromonadia > Geobacterales > Pseudopelobacteraceae > JACRCG01. The sequence goes on along the minus strand of CAJBRY010000297.1, from coordinate 2,842 downwards.
TAAGTTCACTGGTGTAATAACGTAAAAGATGTGGATGCTCACGGTTTCGCTGAATTGACCAGCGGATATACTCTTCGATTTTCTCTAATGGAGCGGCATCTCTCTCCTTTATAGTCTGAATGTATTCAAAGCATGCAAACTGTTCCTGCAATACCGAAGAGTATAGTCCCTCTTTCCCCGAAAAATAATAGGAAATCATTGATATGCTTACCCCTGCGGCAGTTGAAAGCTCTCTGATGCTGACGCCGTTCAGTCCTCGTTCCGCAAAAAGGCATGTGGCTGTGGCAATTATTGAATCTCTGTAGGCCTTTTTATCCATTCTGAATTCCTGACGTTGTGATTTAAATATTTGAATCCGCATAACCTCATGTAGTGTAAATAGCAGAACCCTGCCAAAATTTAAATTGTATACAACAAAATACAACAAAACTAATTGATTATTTATTTTTTTAGGCATACTGTAAATCAAACGTTCGTTAGATTTTTTGAAAGGAGAATATTTTATGTATTGCCCAACATGTCATTCACAAGAACATTCAGACATTCATTTCAAATCCGAGGCTTTTGAAGAAGAGCTTGATAAGTGTCCAGTTTGCGGGACCGTCTGGTCCGTTAATCATGGCACTGTTGAAGTAGTCACCGACACTCAGGAAAAATCCTTTTTATCCTCAGTAACAGAGTGCGTTGAGTGCGATGATTACAACATGGACATTGCCGTACATTGATTTATTGAGGTGATTTAAATGGCTATCAAGCATGAACTTCTTGAAGAACTCCGGCAACGCCGTTTGGCTGCGCTGGCAGGCGGCGGCAAGGAAAAGATGAAGAAAAGGCACGCTGAAGGGCGTTTGGGTGCCCGTGAGCGCGTTGAACTGTTATTTGACGGTGCATCTTTTAACGAGTTTGGCATGCATGTTAACCATGCCTGTCATATGCCGGGATTTGCAGGAAAATTTATGCCTGGGGATGGTGTAGTTACCGGAACCGGAAATGTTGATGGCAGGCCGGTGGCGGTTTACAGTCAGGATTTTACTGTCGGTGGTGGTGCTTTGGGGCAGATGCATGCGAAGAAAATCAGCGACATCATGACAATTGCATGCGAGACAGGAATCCCGGTGGTTGCAATCAACGACTCCGGCGGTGCACGCATTCAGGAAGCTATTCATTCTCTTTCAGGTTACGGGCAGGTGTTTTTTCAAAACGTAGCGGCATCAGGTGTAGTCCCTCAAATTGCTATAATTGCCGGGCCCTGCGCTGGTGGAGCTGCCTACAGTCCGGCGCTGATGGATTTTCTCATTCAGACGCGCACACACTCCAGTATGTTCATCTGCGGTCCCGAAGTCATAAAAGCTGCTACCGGGCAGGTTGCACCGATTGAACAGTACGGTTCTGCCGAGGCGCATGCCAGCGTCAGCGGCAATATACATTTTATTGCTGAGGACGATCGCCACGCGATCAGCATTGCTCAACAACTGATCAGCTTTCTTCCACTCAACAATCTGCAGGATCCGCCGCATTACATCCCAGATGAAATAAGTTTTGACCGTGATGAAGGAATGAACGAACTGCTTCCGGAAGATGCCAAAGTCGGTTTTGATGTCTATGGAGTTATTACGCGACTGCTTGATCAGGGGCAATGGCTTGAGGTGCATCGTGAATTTGCACGTAACATCGTCGTAGGCTTTGGAAGAATAAACGGGATGGTTGTGGGGGTTGTGGCGAACCAACCGGCATATAAGGCTGGTTGTCTGGATATTGACAGTTCCGATAAAGCGGCACGGTTCATCCGCTTCTGCAACGCTTTCAATGTGCCGCTGGTCAACCTGGTTGACGTCCCCGGTTTCATGCCGGGCCTCGCACAGGAGCGGGGCGGCATAATTAGACACGGAGCAAAAATGCTGTTCGCTTATGCTGCTGCCACGGTACCAAAAATCACAGTTATCATGCGCAAAGCTTACGGTGGAGCCTATCTTGCGATGTGTTCCAAAGATATGGGTGCTGATTTTATTTTTGCCTGGCCTTGCGCCGAGATTGCGGTTATGGGCGCCGAAAGTGCGACCAAGATCATCTACAAGAAAGAAATTGATGAAGCAGAAAACCAACAAACCAAAGAGGCTGAACTTGTAAAATCGTACAGAGAGCAGTTTGCTACCCCATATCAGGCAGCTTCCCGCGATATGATTACCGATGTAATAGAGCCTGCCGAAACACGGACACGGGTCGCGCAGGCCTTAAGAATATCCCTGACTAAACGGGTGTCGCGACCAGCTAAAAAACACGGCCTGATTCCGTTGTAGAGGATAACTACATGCCTATTCAAGATAACTTAAACGGCGCCCTACTCATTAGTGCAATCGATTTCATTTTGAGCTTTGTCATAATAGGCGGGATTGGAGTGATCCTGGCGCTGTTTCCTTTACTCAACAAATTCGGCATGCAAAATGACAAAGGCATCCAGCTCCCAAGCGAACGCTTCGTCTTACCAGTCGTCTCACCGATAACCTCCCAGTCACCTCAATCCACAGCAACAGACAGCATACATCCCGGCATTAGTAACCAACAGTTGATGGTGCTCCTCACAGCTGCCGCGTGCGAGGCGCTGGGTGTAGCGGTTCGTGTCGACAGGCTTCGTCCTGTGTTCGCCAAAAACTCTAACTGGGCAACTCAGGGGCGTCACGAACTGCAGTCACATCATCTAAAATAACACTCTACAAATTGCTGCTGGTAAATAGCAGACAATGTCTTAATAAAAGATTTTCTGAAAGGAAATATATCAATGAAAATGTTGAGAATAACCCTGGAAGGCAGAACATACGATGTTGGTGTTGAGGTATTGGATGAT
>CAJBRY010000296.1 GCA_903958085.1 uncultured Geobacteraceae bacterium | reverse complement strand
GCCGTGAAGAATATGACCAGAAAGTTGAGCCATTCCTTAAAAGAACATGTTTGCTGTTTCTGGCAGAAGCTTTACGAAGCATGGGTTGGAGCCCCAGAGTTGGAGAACAGTTTGAATCGAATTCTCTTGGTGAAAGTCTTGGGGTTATTGTCGGCCAGAGCAAACTGTGGGTTCGCCTTATCGGTTTCCTTGCTGAAGACGGATTGATTGAGCCCGAAGGGGACCTATGGCGGGTTGTACGTCCATTACCTATTGAGTCGGCGGAGGTTTTGTGGCGTAAGTCATTGAGTGACTACCCAGTTTATTCTGCAGAAATTCTCCTGCTTGGGCGCTGTGCTTCAAATCTTGCGGATTTTTTGATTGGAAAACAGGACCCCCTTTCCTTCATTTTTGCTGATGGTTCGACTTTAGCTGAACATTTCTATCGGCATTCTCCAACTTATAGAATCTATAACCATCTGATGCGCGACCTGGTTCGTCAGATGCTGGCTTTACTCCCACCTGGAAAGAAGTTGCGGGTTTTGGAGGTTGGCGGTGGAACCGGATCTTTGGCATTCCAGATTCTCCCATGGTTGCCACCTTCACGAACAACCTATACTTTTACTGATATTTCAAACAGTTTTGTTATTCAGGCCCAGCGCAGGTTCCGCGATTACAGTTTTGTTGAGTATCGCCAGCTGGATCTCGAAAAAAGCTTGTCGGAGCAGGGGTTAGAGGTTGGTCAGTTCGACCTGGTTCTTGCATCTGATGTACTGCACGCTACAGCCGATTTGAGGCGGTCTCTCTCTACGGTCAAGAAACTTTTGGCGCCTGGTGGAATGCTTCTTTGTCTGGAAATGACTCGTGATTCCCGTTGGCTTGACATGATTTTTGGACTTCTGCCGGGGTGGTGGCTGTTTTCGGATTATGACCTGCGCCCCGATCACGCTCTTATGACAGAAAAATGTTGGTGCGAACTCCTGGGAAGCGAGGGATTCACCCAAGTTGCAACTCTTTCAGATCGTTCCAACATATCAAACGAGCCACAGCACACTATATTGGCAGCTCTTTCTCCATGCGATGACGCGAATACTGCAGAGCATCCAATTGATTTGAATGAATCTCAGCATGATACTGGAGAAGAAATTTCTGTAGAAGTTCAAAAAAACTTATTAAGGCCATGGATTATTTACCAGGATAATTGCGGCATTGCGAACAAATTGGCTGGTAAGCTTGGGGAATACAATATTAATCCACTCGTTGTAGAAGCCGGGGGGGGATTCGAGCTTAAGGATATTGGGGGTGGGAATTCTCCGATTTCCCCTGTGCTGGTTTATGTTTGTAAGGTTGAAGACTCAGAAAAGCGCGATCCAGTTACTGTACTAGACGACTTGACAGATGAGTGCATGGCATTTTTGCGTCCCTTGCAGGAACTTATGCGACATGAGTGGCAAGAGTTGCCGTTAGTTTATCTTGTCACTTCGGGGAGTCAGAACGCAGCGGGGGTTCTGCCGCGAGCTGAACAGGCATCTATATGGAACCTGCGCCGGGTCTTGGCAAACGAACGCCCTGAATGGAAAACGGTTGCAATAGATCTGAGTCCAGAGCCGGTTGACCACGAAATTGAAGGACTGATTAAGGAATTGCTCACGTATTCTCTTGAAGATGAGGTTGCCTTGCGTGGCAGTTCTCGCTTTGTACATCGCTTGGTACGGCGATCCGTAAATGAACTTGTCTCGTCAGAGAGTACAGCCTTTGAACTACAGTCGCGGCAGCGTCGTTCTATTAATGGTTTGGCTTTTGCCAGGACAGTTCGCCAGATCCCTCAACCTAAAGAGGTTGAGGTTAATATCAAGGCTTGTGGTCTCAATTTCAAAGATGTAGCCAAGCTTACAGGGCTGCTTGATAATACTTCAGCCGCTGAAACATCGCTTGACAAGCTTGGACTGGAGATAGCCGGAGTGGTCACCGCTGTTGGAGCAGAAGTCGAAGATCTTAGAATTGGTGATCGCGTCTTCGGTTTCGCGGCAAACGGTTTTCGTAGTTACCTCACCGTGGCAAGTCAGGCGTTGGTACGTATGCCGGAACGTTTGTCATTTGAGGAGGCTGCCACAATTCCTGTAGCATACTCCACAGTCTGGCTGGCGTTGCGTGAGTTGGTAGGAATCAAGCCAGGCGAGCGAGTTCTTGTTCATAGTGCTTCCGGAGCTGTAGGTATGGCAGCAATAAACGTGGCGCTTGATGTCGGCGCAGTTGTTTATGCTACAGCTGGATCGCCTGAAAAACGGGCTATTGTTGCAGCCCTTGGCGCTATATATGTTGGGGACTCCAGAGCAAAGAATTTTGCTGCAGAGATTCTGGAGCATACAGCTGGAGAGGGTGTCGATGTGATACTTAATACTCTGCCGTCATCAACATTTTCCACCAGTCTTGCAGCTCTTAAGCCCTATTCCGGAAGAATGATAGATATTTCAAATGTTTATGAAAAAAATATCGCAATGGCACCTCTCTGCAAAGGGGTTGCATTTTATTCATTTGATATGGAACGAATGCTTCCGGAACATCCAAAGCGAGTCCATTCTATACTGACCGAAGTCTCAGCCAAGATTGATCGAGGTGAATTGAGTGCGCTTCCAAGTCGGGTATTTGAGGCGGCCGAAATTCGTGATGCATTTCAACTCATGCGGAGTAGCAGGCATATAGGGAAAATTGTGGTGTCATTTGAGGAGGCTCCGGTACGAGTGGAGTTTACGAACGAGCAAATGCCAGTACGCAGCGATGGAACATATCTTATCACCGGTGGATTTGGTGGTGTTGGTCTCGCAACTGCGAAATGGTTGTCAGAATCTGGAGCGCGCTATCTTGTACTTGTCGGTAGGAGTGGTGCCGCAACTGAAGAAGCAAAGAAAACTTTGCAGGACCTGAGAGATATGGGTGTTCAGGTTGTCGAGGAAGAATCTGATATTTCTTCTCCCAATGCAGCTGCTGAAATCATGGAGAGAATCACCAGGACCGCCATACCTCTACGAGGCGTAATCCATGGTGCCATGGTTCTTGATGATATGTCTCTGGAGAAGATAACTGCGACTTCCATGCGGAATGTTCTTAATCCCAAAGTATTGGGGCTGATAAATCTTCATCAGGCTACAAAAAAAATGTCCCTTGATTTCTTTGTATGCCATTCATCATTTGCTTCGCTCTTTGGTAATCAGGATCAGGGGAATTACGTTGCAGCAAACGGTTTCATGGAAGCTCTTATGCAAAGTCGTAGGGATGAGGGACTGCCGGGCTTGGCAATGTGCTGGGGGGTCTTGGGCGAATTTGGATATGTTGCCAACAATGCGGATATCAAAGACTTTTTCAAACGTGAAGGTATGATGCCGCTGCTTCCTGCCCAGACGTGGCGAAGCCTGATTTTCGGTCTTGAACAAAAGTCTGCTGTTCTTGGGGTTATGAACGTAAACTTCCGTAAGTTGGCGCGTTACATGGAGTCGATCAGCACTTTGCCACGCTACTCATTTCTTGCGCACTCTGCTGGACATGGAGAGGGGGGGCTTGAATCACAGAATTCAGAATCGGGGCAGAGTTTTGAATCACTTGAACAAGCAGTTACCAGGGCGGTAACCAATACACTTGGAATTGCTCGTGACCAACTGGATCTGGACGCTTCACTTGAATCTCTCGGTTTTGATTCTTTGATGGCAATGGAAATGGTAGTGGCTGTTGAGGAGGCAGTAGGAATCAAATTGGCAAAAATGATTCTTATGCAAGGTGGGCTTAACACGCGTGGATTAATTCAAATAGTTGAAGATGAACGGCTGAAAAAAGGGTTGCCACCTGCAAAAGAATTGGAGATTCAAAAGGTAGTTATAGATCCTGAAACATATGTTGCCGGAACAGTTTATGAGAACGATGATATCTCGAGTGAGGTTTCCAGGCTAACTGATGAACAGGTAGATCAGTTGTTAATTTCGCTAACCAATGAAAAATTGGGAGAAGCCTAGCATGTTGGCTGAATATATGTCGAGTGAAGAGAAAAGGCGACTCCTGGAAAAGATTCTGCGGGAGCGTATAGATTCTTCGCCACGACCAGCTAAAATTGTTCAATCTCTATGGAAGATGCCAGATGACGCATTATTGCTAGAAAAGCAGTTTCGCATTTTGGAACAAAGCAGTGGTGGACAGCTTTTTTTTGCACAATCAGAGGGTTTAAATACCAACGTGACAAGGATTGGCAATCGTACTTACGTTAATTATTGCAGCTATAACTACCTTGGCCTTTCCGGTAATGAGGAAGTTTCTCTGGCAGCGAAGGAAGCGATTGATCGTTACGGCACTTCTGTGTCGGCATCACGTATTGCCTCTGGAGAACGGCCGCTGCATCAGGAGCTTGAGACGGAGTTAGCCGTCATGTTGGGAGTTGAGGAGTGCGTAACCTTTGTTGGAGGCTACGGAACCAACGAGACGGTCATTGGACACCTTTTCGGCCCTGATGATTTAATACTATATGATTCTCTGAGTCATGCCAGTATCCAGAGCGGTTGCAAACTGTCAGGAGCTGCAGCGCGTCCTTTTCCGCATAACAATTGGGAAGCGCTCAATGTTTTGCTTGCGGAACAACGTGAACGATATCGTTATGCCCTTGTTGTTATTGAGGGGGTCTACAGCATGGATGGCGATGTGCCTGATCTGCCGCAATTTATTGAGGTAAAAAAACGTCATCAGGCGATGTTGATGGTCGACGAAGCCCATTCGTCTGGCGTTCTTGGCAAAACTGGTGGTGGCATCGGCGAGCATTTTGGCGTAAATCCTCATGATGTTGATATCTGGATGGGTACATTAAGCAAGTCATTTGCAAGTTGTGGTGGCTATGTTGCCGGCAATAAAGAGCTGATGTACTATCTGCGTTACACTGTACCTGGCTTCGTATTCAGTGTTGGAATGTCGCCACCTAATGCCGCATCAGCTCTTGCTGCAATCCGCCTCATGCACCGCGAACCGGAACGAGTTACCCAACTTCGACGTAATGCCAACAGGTTCAGGGATATGGCTAAGAAAGCCGGACTCAACACAGGCAATAGCGAACATTCGGCGGTAATACCGATCATACTTGGCAGATCTGAACCCTGTGTCACCCTATATCGAAAACTTTTTGAAAATGGTATCTACGCCCTGCCGATCATTTATCCGACCGTTCCGGAAAATGCCTCGCGTGTCCGCTTATTCTTAAGTAGTCTGCATACTGATGAACAGTTGGAAAAGACGGTAAAATTGATTTCATCAGCAGTTAAATGAAAAAATGTTTTAGCGGAAAATATGCAATTGTCACCGGTGGCTCAAAAGGGATAGGACTGGCAACATCTGCCAGACTATTTTCTCTGGGTACTAATCTGTGTATAGTTGCCCGCGAAAGATCCGCACTGGATGCAGCCAGAATAGAAATTGAAAAGAAACGAATTTACGCGGACCAAATTCTGGAAACTATTTCCTGTGACACTTGTTACGAGGAATTATTGACGAAGCATTTTAATAAATTGGCGGAATGTTGGAGAAACCCTGATTACCTCATAAATTGTGTTGGTTATGCCAGTCCAGGATATGTGGAGGAGTTATCACTCTCCGACTATCGCAATCAAATGGAGGTCAACTACTACGGTCAACTCATTCCGATTCTGGCACTTCTACCGGAAATGCTAAAAGCTGGAAAGGGGCACATTGTCAACGTATCGTCAATGCTTGGTTTTATGGGTTTCATGGGTTATGCTGCATATTGCCCGAGCAAGTTTGCTGTTGTCGGTCTTACGGAGGCACTACGCAGTGAGCTTTCACATCGTGGCATCAGATTTTCTGTAGTGCTTCCTCCGGATGTTGATACCCCAGGATTTGCCGAGGAAAACAGAACCAAGCCTCTTGAATGTGTAGAGATGTCCAAGCGAGCTGGAATTCTTAGTGCAGAAGCTGTAGCAGAAGCCATTGTTGTTGGAATTTACCATCAGCGAGACGAAATCACTATGGGTGAGGCTAAGTTTGTCAATTGGCTGTATCGACATTTCCCATGGTTGGTTAGAACGATAATTTCAAATGATTATCGTAAAGCGCGCTCAAAGCTGGCCAAGCCATAAAACAAGTTAAAAGCATAAAAAAGAGAAAGGGGCGTATCAAAAAGATACGCCCCTTTCTCTTTTGTCGATTTTTGAGAATTACATACTTGAACAGTTTAAATTTATATTATATTTCGTATTTTTGAACACAGGCCCATTTGAGGCAGTTGGATCAATTGCAAGCTCAAGTGTCCCTGCCGATCCCTCCGATCCGGTAAGAGTAAGAGTACCCGCTGTATACTTGCCTGTGGCATCACGCACTAACGGAGTTTTTGTTGCTAAATTAAGATAACCGTACGTATCTAAGTACAGATTGCCAGTGATTGATTCCGTTCTAACAGTGGGAACTCCTGCATCTGAATATGTGACTCGCAAATTAGTCAGCATGGAGGTAGTGTGGTTTATATTGTCTGTAGTGATATATTGCGTAACAGTAACAATGTCATTGGGGGTGCCGGGAGGAGTTGATGTTATGCCAGCCGCTTTAATTGTTGTATCTGAGGTAGGAACACCAGAGGCATCTTTTTTAATAACGCGTAGTTCCGGTATGCTTCCGGCATAAGAAGAAATTACAGGACCAGAAGCACCAGGTGTCCCGTTCGAAACTACTAAGACAGTTCCATTTAATGTTTCCGTTGTTCCATCAGCATGAGTAGTACAGTAGTTGGTGTAGAGCACTTTAGCTTTTGTCGTTCCATCTAAATGACTAAAATCGGTGGCAGGGTATTCTACTGTTCCAGGGGCGGTGCTGCAAGTTCCTGCTCGAGGTTCCTGATATTGGTTATAGCTTGTAGTAGGTATGTAAGGAACAGCAAGAAAAGTGCTTTTAGCAAGTTGTTTGCCGCTGACTGCCTGAACGACCTTTGCAACTGCATCATTTGTTATGAGCTTGGCAGGTACCGCAATAGCGGCTGTGCAGAATGTTTGGAGACTGTTAACTTTGGCTGCGCCGGTAGTATTGTTCATTGATGCAATTTCTTGCATAGATGCCTGTTTGGTTGCTCCGGCATACGGTAACGGAAGGCTGCTTCCACCACCGCCACTATCACCACCTCCACCACAAGCGGAAAATAGCGCCGCAACCGAACAGATAGAAACAACTGCAAAAATTGGAAATATTTTTTTACTCATACTCTCCCCTTTTCTCCGCAATAACGGATTCATCTCTTTATTTGTTGGATTTGTTTCAAAATCAGGACTCTTACCAAGATCAGGTTTTGAAATTGTATTAGCATTCGAAATATTGTCAAGCTTATATGTAGTCAACTGACTAGATGGCAGGCAACTGCATGACCGTTTAAATCCTCGACCAATATTGGAGCTTCATGTCGACAGCGCTCAATTGCATGACGGCAACGTGGGTGAAATCTACATCCAGATGGGATTGAAGTTGCGGAAGGCAAATCATCGTGTAGCAACTCAGTTTTGAGATTAGAAGCGAGTAAACCTGGAATTGCATTGATCAGAGCTTCGGTATAAGGATGACGTGAATTGATGAAAACTTCTGAAGCCGGACCGCTCTCAACAACTGTCCCTAGATACATGATAATTATCCGGTCGCATATATGACGTAAAACCAAAAGATTGTGCGAAACAATCATCATCGATAGTGCAAATTCAAGTTTTAACTGTAGCAGTATATTTATAATTTGAGCCTGAATAGAAATATCGAGTGAAGAAACGGGCTCATCTGCAATCAGAATCTCCGGATAAGCGGCAAGGGCACGAGCAATGCCTATGCGTTGGCGTTGCCCCCCTGAAAACTCGTCTGGGAAGCGGCTTGAGACTTCTACATGCAGGCCTACAGCAGTCATGATGCGTGCCAGTTCTTCCTGTTGAACCGCTTTCGGCATGCCTGCAATAGCAAACGGCTCAGATATGCTGTCGCCTATTCTCATTCGTGGGTTGAGCGACGAAAACGGATCCTGGAAGATCATCTGGGTTTTGCGGCGGAAATGGGTTTTATCTTTATCGTCAAGATCTTCTAGCCTGGTATTGTTGTAAAAAACGCTCCCGCTATCAGGAACTAAAAGCCCTGCCAATATTTTTGCCATGGTGGATTTGCCACAGCCCGACTCTCCGGCGATTCCCAGAGTTTCGCCAGTAGACAGTTGTATGGAAACATTATCTAGTGCCGTTAATAAGCGGTTTGAAGTATTCCGCGAAGACAGTTTGAATCTTTTTGTCAAATTTTCTGCTTTTAGTATATTGTTTTCACTCATAAATGCTTCCAGCATCGAAGAAAATGTGACGGGGCAATCTCTCTGAGATTCTGAAAATCAGCTCTACAGGATACTTCTGCTTGAGGACAGCGTTCAGCAAAGCTGCAACCTTTTAAAGAAACTGCATTTCCGCTAGGTTGTCCACTCATAGTGGGCAAGGGTTTGCCAGGTTCTGCATATTGAGGCAGTGAAGCCAATAATGCCTGTGTATAGGGATGGTGTGGGCTGTTAAGGATGATACCCGTAGGTGCAGACTCAACTATCTGACCGGCATACATGACAGCAGTGAACTCGGCGCGTTCTGCAACTATTCCCATGTCATGCGTGACAAGAAGTAAAGATAAGCCGTCCGATTTTCTCCTGGCATCAAGAAGTTCCAGAATTTGCGCCTGAATTGTAACATCAAGAGCTGTAGTCGGTTCATCAGCAATCAATAAAGATGG
>CAJBRY010000295.1 GCA_903958085.1 uncultured Geobacteraceae bacterium | reverse complement strand
TAGATATATTGGGATATGTGGAATCCATGAAAAAATAATAAAACGGCCATTGCCTATACCTGCAAATGGTGCCCACTTTCCACCACCAGCTAGCCTCCAATCATCCCAATAAAAAACCCAGTTAGGATTGATAATTATTCCTGCAAAATAGATTACTGATAAAATTAAGGTTAATCCAAAAATAATATAAAATAACTTTTTATATTCTTTTTCTGTAATACCAACGATCTTCAAACTCTTTGATGCATGCCACAGTATTGTTAAAACCAATAAGATGATTACATTTTGCAGCCCTATATTCAAAAGATCATTCAGGTATTGTCCATATAAGTAGGCGAGGGTTTTACCATCAATCATGAAGTCAAGTTCTTTGTTTTTAATTAATGATATCAGACTTAATACAAACGAATTGACCGGTTGGATGTATTTTATGCTAAGCATAACCAAAATGGCGATACCAGGAATAAAAAAACTCAAATAAAAGTATTTATGTTTTTGTATATCAATCTTTATATTAACGGTTAGATCTCTTATCCAGCTATTCGCTTTATTCATATTTATTCCTCTGTTTTTTTGAAGTCGGGTAGACCGGTTTCTCCCGATGTTCACGTTGGTGTTTGCTTTCACAGATGCCGCTCATTTGTTTTCGCGCGCTTTCATCAGATCAATATAATTAAGAAAAAATACAACAAAAATACCAGCCATGAGACTTAGAAGACCGGTAATGATAATTATCTGCTTTATTTTTGCATCGGTAGGTTGCTTAGTAATCGAGGATGGGCCCAATATGAAAGCCTTTACTTCTGCAAGCTGAAGATTCTTGATTTCTAAAGATAGCTCACTATCTCTCTTAACCAAGTCTGCTGGATTAATACTAATAGCCATTAATTGTCTTTTCTTGATCATATCTAATAGGTCATTTAAAAAAACGAGATTTGCCTTCTTAACCTCTATAAGTTTCTTTATTTTGAAATCGTTTTGTTCCTGTATTTTTCCAATCTCATCCTTGATTTCCGGTATATTGTTAATATAACCAAATATGTCTTTAAAAGCTTGGGGCAGTATATCCGCTGTTTTAGCATCAATAGTTATGATTATTTTATCAGTAGATTTTTTAGGAATTGATACTAATACGTTTTTAATTGCACCAGAATTATTGGCAAATATTTTAACCTTTTTAGCTTCATCAATATTACCAATAAGGTTAACCATATTGGGAACAGCTATTGCAGGAATGGTTATTTCGCTCTCACCTCTGTAATAGCGCGGCAGAATTAAGCTGATAATGATTGCTATTCCTAATGGGACAAGGAATATACTCAGGAAAACATTTTTCCTTTTGACAAGGACTTTCCAATAATCGTAAAGATTAATCTCATCGTTGATTTCATTATTTTGCTGTTCCATAAATATAAGTCCTTTCAAAAGTAATTAGGGTGCCATCAAGAATAAGTGGGAGATCCCATATTCACCATATTTTTCAGGTATTCACCGTACTGGTTACCCGCCAGGGGTTTGGCCAGGATCAGCAATTGTTCCTTCGTGATATAGCCTTTGGTATAGGCAATCTCTTCGAGGCACGCTATTTTGAGGCCCTGTCGGTGTTCAATTGTGGCGATAAAGTTGCTGGCTTCCAAAAGGCTTTCGTGGGTGCCGGTATCGAGCCAGGCCATGCCCCTACCTAACAATTCTACTTTGAGGCTGCCACGCTTCAGATATTCTTTATTAACATCTGTAATCTCCAGTTCCCCTCGGGGTGATGGTTTCAGGTTCCTGGCGATCTCCACGACGCTCTTATCGTAAAAATAGAGACCCACAACCGCATAGTTGGATTTCGGCTGAGTTGGTTTTTCTTCAAGGCTGATAGCCTTCCCCAGATCATCAAAGGCAACAACGCCATAACGTTGCGGATCTTTTACCCAGTATCCAAAAACAAGAGCGCCATCCGTTAGGTTGCCTGCTTTTTCCAATAATCCAGAAAGACCGTAACCATGAAAGATATTATCACCCAGGATAAGACAAACATTATCCTGCCCGATAAATGATTCTCCGATAAGGAAAGCCTGGGCAAGACCACCAGGATTAGGCTGCTCGGCGTAAGTCAAGGATAGACCCAGATGAGAGCCATTACCAAAAAGCTCTTTGTATAGAGGCAAATCCCGCGGTGTCGAAATAATAAGGATTTCCCTCATGCCCGCTAACATAAGTACCGAAAGGGGATAGTAGATCATGGGCTTGTCAAAGACCG
>CAJBRY010000294.1 GCA_903958085.1 uncultured Geobacteraceae bacterium | reverse complement strand
TGACTTTAACGAAATCAAGAATAACCTCAATCAGGCGATTGACGCAGTAACTGCACTTGTTTTAGACGCCTCAATGCTTTCCAAAGCTGCTGTTGAGGGTAAGCTTGCCACACGCGCTGATGCTTCCAAACACCAGGGTGACTTCAAAGCAATCGTGCAGGGTGTCAATGACTGTCTTGACTCCGTTATCGGCCCATTAAACGTGGCAGCAGAATACGTTGATCGTATCTCCAAAGGTGATATTCCACCCAAGATCAGCGACAGTTACAACGGTGATTTCAACGAAATCAAGAACAACCTTAACAATGTTGTGCAGATGATGAACGATCTGCTTGCACAGACTGACATTCTTATAAAGGGAGCTGCGGACGGAGAACTTGACAAGCGTGCAAATGCTGATCTGTTTGTTGGAGGCTGGAAACAGCTGGTTTCCGGAGTTAATGATACTGTAGTCAATATTGTCAACCCGCTTCGCGTAACAGCCGACTACGTTGATAAAGTTGCCAAGGGTATTATTCCACCAACTATTACCGACACCTACAAAGGTGAGTACAATGTCATCAAGGGCAACCTCAACAACATGGTCAAGATGATGAACGATCTGCTTGCACAGACCGATATTCTTATCAATGGTGCTGCTGATGGTGAACTCGACAAGCGTGCCAATGCAGAAATGTTTGTAGGCGGCTGGAACCAGTTGGTAAAAGGTGTCAACGCGACTGTTACAAATATTGTCAACCCGTTAATGGTTACAGCAAACTATGTTGACCGCATCTCTAAAGGTGATATGCCGCCAGTCATTACCGACGTCTACAAAGGTGAATACAACCTGATCAAAAATAATCTCAACAACCTGGTAAATGCGACAAATGGCATTACCGAAAATGCCAAAAAAGTATCGCAGGGCAACCTGATGGTGGAACTCAAAAAACGGAGTGAAAACGACGACCTCATGGAGTCTCTGGCTGCTATGGTTGCAAAGCTGAAAGAGGTCGTAACCGAAGTTCAGAATGCAGCCGATAATGTTGCTTCCGGTGGTCAGGAAATGTCTGCTACTGCTCAGCAGATGTCTCAGGGCGCAACAGAGCAGGCGGCATCTGCCGAGGAAGTTTCATCAAGCATGGAAGAAATGGCATCCAGTATTCGTCAAAATACAGAAAACGCGATGCAGACAGAAAAAATTGCTGTCAAGTCAGCGGCAGATGCCAAAGAGGGGGGCAAGGCTGTCAGCGAAACTGTCTCAGCAATGAAAGAAATTGCAACAAAAATTTCAATTATTGAGGAAATTGCTCGCCAGACAAATTTACTTGCTCTTAATGCAGCTATTGAAGCAGCCCGTGCCGGTGAACATGGCAAAGGATTTGCGGTGGTAGCATCTGAAGTGCGAAAGCTTGCCGAACGAAGCCAATCAGCTGCCGGCGAAATCAGCAAACTATCTAAAAGCAGTGTTGCCGTTGCCGAGCAGGCGGGTGACATGCTTAGCAAAATGCTTCCTGATATTCAGAGAACAGCCGAACTGGTGCAAGAAATTGCTGCATCAAGCAAAGAGCAGGATACCGGAGCCGAGCAGATCAACAAGGCCATACAACAGCTTGATCAGGTAATTCAACAGAATGCCAGCGCAGCTGAAGAGATGGCATCTACAACTGAGGAGCTTTCTGGTCAGGCCGAACAACTCAAGTCAACTATTGCGTTCTTTACACTGGAATCAGGAAGTCAGCGTGCATTACCGGCACCGCACGCTCCAAAGCTTATTTCTTCAGGCCATCATGCAATAGCTCATGCTGCGTCTAACAAAACAGGAAAAGCTGCAAAAAATCCCAAAAAATCTTCAGGAGTAAATATTGAACTTGGACATGGCGGTGCTGACCACCTTGATGATGAGTTTGAAAAATACTGATTTCTGAATAGACCCACCAACCCCCTCCCGCAAGGGAGGGGAATTATGCTTCCCATTTCAGAGGCAATCCCATGAACGACGATAAATGGCTCGGCAGGATGCCGCACAAAATAGTTCTATCTTATCTAATAATATCATTTGTCTGGATATATTTTTCCAATACGCTACTGCACGTGTTTACAAGTGATGTTGCAGACTTCTCGCGGCTGGACATTTATAAGGACTGGGTTTATGTCGCTCTTACAACGTTAGTGCTGTTTATTCTGATGAAACGCTATGTGTCAATAATTAAGGATCGTGAGAATAACTTTAAGACTCTGGCTGATTCAGGCCAGGCACTGGTATGGTTGTCCGGAACTGATAAGCTTTGTACATATTTTAATAAATCCTGGTTTGAATTTACTGGGCGTTCCATCGATCAGGAAATGGGCAACGGTTGGGCCGAAGGCGTACATCCGGATGATTTTCAACTATGTCTGGATATCTACAATGGTTCATTTGATAAGCGTGAAAAATTCAGCATGGATTACCGACTGCGAAGGCATGATGGTGAATATCGCTGGCTCCAGGATGATGGCTCGCCAAGATATGACAGCGATGGTCAATTTATCGGTTATATTGGCTATTGTCTCGACATTACGGAGAGTAAAAAGCTGGAAGTTGAACTTGCAAAAAGCAATGAGTACATGTCTGCCATTCTTGATTGTCTTTCAGATGGTGTTGTGGCTTGCGATAAAAACGGCAAACTTTCTCTGTTCAACCGCTCAAGTCGAAGATTTCACGGACTTCTAGAGCAGCCTCTACTTCCTGAACAGTGGGCGGAATATTACGACTTATACGAAAAAGATGGCATTTCAAGGATGAAAACGGAGAATATTCCACTCTACAGAGCACTTATGGGAGAAAATGTAGCCAATCAGGAAATGGTAATTGTGCCTAAGGATGGCAAGTCTCTTACTCTGCTTGCGACTGGACGGCAACTGGTAAATCCTCACGGTGAAAAGTTGGGAGCTGTTGTCAGTCTGCATGATGTAACGATGATAAAGGCATTGGAAGAACATATCCGTCAGTCACAAAAACTGGATTCTATTGGAACTCTTGCCGGAGGGGTAGCACATGATTTCAACAATATTTTGACGGTAGTTATCGGTGCTTGCACTCTATTGAAGATGGAGGATGTGGATGTAAATGATCAGATCAAGCTTATCAACCAGATATACGAGTCTGCAGAACGTGCGGCAAAGTTGACAAAAAATTTACTCGCATTCAGTCGCAGACAGACTATCTGTCAGCGCTGTGAAGAGTTGGGCGAAATTATAAAGGTTATGCAGGATTTTATCGGTAGAATTATTGGTGAAGATATTTTGCTGACTACATATCTGCAAGAAGAGCCTCTGAATGCCATGGTTGACCGCGGACAGATAGAACAGGTGCTTATGAATCTGGCAGCAAATGCCCGTGATGCTATGCCGCATGGCGGAATCCTTAACATTTCATTATCAAAGGTTGAATGCGATGGTACGCAAAAAGAAATGCCGGGTTGTGTGGCGGGAGATTATGCGCTGATTTCAATTTCAGACACAGGCGAAGGGATGGATAAAAATACTCAGCAAAGAATCTTTGAACCGTTTTTCACCACTAAAGTTTTGGGAAAAGGAACAGGGCTCGGACTTTCAATGGTATATGGGATCATTCGTCAACATGATGGTGTGATTAATGTGTATAGTGAAGTCGGTGAAGGTACAACTTTTAAAATTTATATGCCTCTCTGTGATCTTTCAGGAAAACACTCTGTAGCTAAAATTGATAAAAAACTTTCTGGAGGTACTGAAACAATTCTTCTTGTTGAAGATGACCCTGAAGTGCTGGAAATGAACAAAGGTCTTCTTGAGCGAGCCGGCTATTTTGTCCTTAGCGCGTTGGACGGTCATGAGGCGATTGAACTCTTTAAGCATTGCTCGGATAATATTGCTCTGGTTGTATTGGATGTAATAATGCCTGGGATGAATGGAAGAGAGGTATATGATAAACTTAAGGAGCAGAAAGATGATGTTAAGGTTTTGTTTGCAAGTGGATACACGGCTGACATTTTGAACAGGAAGGGAGTTGTTCAGGATAGCCTCAGTTTTATATCCAAACCTCTTAATCCATCAGTATTTATGGGTCGTGTCCGGATGCTGATTGATAACTGATTAGCAAAGTTTTTAAGGAGTTTTACATATATGGCATTTACCTTTTTTTTTCGTGATTTACCTGTTCTGGAATATGCAGTGGAAGAGACTATCAAGCTTGCCATGGGACGTATGCGTATAAAAGTGTGGGATGCAGGGAGTGCATTGGGGCAGGAACCATATACTCTTGCAATTCTTTTTGCGGAGCGGCTTGGAGCAACTTTCAACAATCTGTATCTTGACGCTACCGATTATGACAGCGAAAACAATTTTGGCGAAATTGTTAAACAGGCAACCTATAAATATGAAGAGTTGCAGCGGATACCTGTCGATATCTTTAAAAAATATTTTGATGCACAGGATAACGACATGTACAGGGTCTCAGAAAAGGTGAGATCACGGGTCTTTTTTCAATATCATGATCTTCTTTCGCTGAGGCCTATCGGGTCAGATTACGCATTGGTGGTCTGCAAGAATGTGCTGCTTCATTTCCACTACGATGAGCGGATAGAGGTTATCAAGATGTATCATCAGGCATTATCTGCAGGTGGATACCTGGCGCTTGAAAATACTCAGAAAATGCCGGTCGAAATTTCGCATCTGTTTGAACAGGTTGTACCTGATGCCCAATTGTACAAAAAATTGTAGAGCGGGCAGGTTGTATGAGAGTTATCCAGTTATCCCAAGCACCTATATATACGTGCAGGTCATATCTGATATTGGGCGAATGGAACGTTCTGGGAGATGTCAATACTCTTATTGATCCAGGAACCGACGGTTCGGTGATTGAGCAGGTCGAAGTTCTTTCCACCGGGTGCGGTAAAGTTCCGGTTGAGCAGATTATTCTGACGCACAACCATTTTGATCATGCTGCGGGAGTTGAAATTTTCAAAAAGCGCTATGGGTCTCGCGTTTTCGCATGGTCTGACGGAAAAGATGTGGATGAACTGCTGCGAGATGGTCAAATATTAAAAGCCGGCGATGATCAACTTCAGGTACTGCACACACCGGGGCATTCATCCGATTCGGTTTGTCTTTATAATTTCCAGAATCGGATACTGTTTTCCGGAGACACCCAACTGCGGATTCGCTCACAAGTCGGAGTTTTTGCTCCGGAGTATATTGAGACCCTGAAACGTTTATCTACATTGAGGATTGATACGGTGTATTCAGGACATGATGAGCCTATTGTCAGTAATGCTGAGGGAATCATTATGGAAACGTTAAGAAATGTGAGGAACAGCAGAATTTAACAGGGGTTGTCGTGAAAACCGAAAGGAATAATCTGAAACCATACCTGCCTGCCACCATGAAGGATCCTGAGTTTCAGCGTTTTAGTGCTGTTATTTACGACTATGTTGGCATCAAAATGCCTTTGAGTAAAAAAATAATGCTGGAAGGGCGGCTGCAAAAGCGTCTTAAAGTACTTGGCCTTGCAACATTTGAGGAATACAGCGAATTTGTTTTTAATCAGGAGGGGCATGATAGCGAACTGATACATCTGATTGATGTGGTCACTACGAACAAAACGGATTTCTTTAGAGAGCCTGCCCATTTTGAATTTTTGACAAAGGTTGCGCTGCCGAATATCATCTCGGCAAAGAGAAATATGCAGCGTGAACCGATACAGGTTTGGAGCGCCGGTTGCTCAACCGGTGAAGAACCATATACCCTTGCTATTGTCCTGTCAGAGTTTGCAGCCAATCATCCCGGAGTTAGTACTGCAATTACTGCTTCAGATATCTGTACCCAGGTACTTAAAACAGCTAAAGCTGCAATCTATCCTGAAGAGCGCACCGATACAATCCCGCTGAATTTGAAGAAAAAATATCTCCTGCGCAGTCGTGAAAAAACAAGGTCGATGGTTCGAATCATCCCAAGACTTCGCTCACTTGTCTCTTTTCGTCGTATAAACTTCATGGATAATGATTTTGGCATATCAGAAAAAATGGATATCATTTTTTGCCGCAATGTCGTCATCTATTTCGACAAGCCGACCCAGCAGATATTGATGGAAAAGTTTTATCGTCAATTGCGCCCTGGCGGTTTTCTGTTTATAGGGCATTCTGAAACATTGAGTGATCTGGATCTCAAGTTCAAGCTAGTAGCTTCAACAGTGTATATGAAGGAATAATACTGATGCCTGAAAGTGATATATTTTTTGCTGAAAAGGAGTACAATGCAACCATGTTTTAAATTATGTAAACAGGACATGGTGCGATATGAGACTGATACTGCTTTCTCATCCTCAAAATAGATGCCTGCAATTAAAAACAGGGATATTTTGAGTTAAAGCAGTTCAGCAAGGCGTTACGATTTCCGTGCGCCTTTTTTGTTACAGAGTTGCATTTGGTTCTGAAGTTCTGAGAGGATATGAATTCGTAAATATGATACGCACTGCCCGGGTGCCGCACAATCATATCAGGGGCGAAATAATGACAAACAGATGTAAGCATCCAGTAGATTCCAGTTTTAATTACTCGCTCAAAGATCTTCTGGATATTGCAAGGTTGCGCACGCTTCTGGATTCACTTGGTGAAATTGACAGAATGCCGTCTGCAATTATTGACATGGAGGGTAACGTCCTCACCGCTTCGGGTTTACAGAATATCTGCACAAAATTTCATCGTTTGAATTCAGACTCAGAAAAGCTTTGTATTGAAAGTGACCGGCATATAAAGGCTCGACTTGATGAAAAGAGTCACCATGTCATTTACCGCTGCCCGATGGGTCTAGTTGATGCGGTAATGCCGATAATTATCGAAGGAAAACATATTGGAAATGTTTTCACCGGACAGATTTTTACCGAACCGCCTGATGAGGAGTATTTCAAAAATCAGGCCAATAAATACAGTTTTGATGAAAATGGATATCTGGAAGCAATGCGTAAAGTCCCTTTGTTTACGGAGGCTATGCTTCACAAAAATCTGAAATTTATTCATGCTCTTACTCAAATGCTTGCAGAGCAGGGATTGCAGTATGCCCGTCAATTTGAAGTAGAAGAAAAATTACGAGAAAGTGAGGCTAAATTCCGGTCTCTTTTTGAAGATGCAGTAGATCCGGTCTCTCTGCTCGAAAGTGGGCGGTTTATAGACTGTAACACCGCGCTGCTTCGAATGTTCAGATATCCGGCAAAACAGGATTTTCTTAACTTAACTCCATCCGATATATCCCCAGAATATCAACCTGACGGTCGTACATCAGTAGAAAAAGCATCTGAGATGATTGCAATCGCTATTCAAAACGGATATCACCGCTTTGAGTGGATGCACACCCGTGCGGATGGTTCATTGATTTCGATAGAGGTAACGCTGACTCCAATTTCAGTTGATGGAAAGGAGCTGCTGCATACTATCTGGCGTGACATAACAGAGCGCAAACTGGCTGAAGCAAGACTGCTGTCCCTTAATGATAAACTGCAGGATCAGTATGAAGAGCTACAGGTTAACGAAGAGTTACTGCGCGACCAGAATGACGAACTGCTGTCGACGGAAGAGATGTTGCGGGTACAGATTGAAGAATATGAGAGCGCTCAGATGCTGTTAAAGGAGAGTGAAGAACGCTTTATGGCTCTCAGCAAAGCTTCGTTTGGTGGCGTAATAATTCATGATAAGGGAATAATACTGGAGTGCAATGAAGGTTTGTCTGACATGACAGGGTATACCTACAGTGAACTTCTAGGTATGAACGGACTCGGCCTGATTGCACCGGAGTGGTTGGATTCGGTGGTGCAAAAAATCCAAAGCGGTTATGAGTTGCGCTATGAAGTTGAAGGATTGCGCAAAAACGGATCCAGATATCCTCTGGCAATCAAGGGGAAAAATGTTTTTTACAAGGGTCGCGAGGTTAGGGTAATCGAGTTTCGCGACATCTCTGAGAGAAAGCTTTTTGAAAATGAGCTTCTGAAAGTCGAAAAATTGGAATCTTTGGGTGTCCTTGCCGGAGGAATTGCCCACGATTTCAATAATATTCTGACCGGAATACTGGGAAATATTTCTTTTGCGTTGATGTTTATTGATCCGGAGCATAATTCTTTCAAACGATTGGCCGAAGCTGAAAAAGCATCGGTACGGGCTGGAGAATTGGCACAACAGCTTTTGACTTTTGCTAGAGGAGGAGAACCCGTAAAGAAGGTGGTTGCAGTCAAAGAACTATTACTTGAGTCTGTATCTCTGATTCTCAGCGGATCAAACGTCAAGGGAAACATCGACATTCCTGATTCATTGTTTTCTATTGAAGCTGATGGAGGGCAGATCAGTCAGGTATTTAACAACATAATTATCAATGCAACTCAAGCTATGCCTGGAGGCGGAACTCTATATATTTCTGCCAGTAACGAAAATCTGGATTTTCCAAATTTTACATCATTGCCTGCCGGTGCTTACGTTAGAATTTATTTTACAGACCATGGGTGCGGAATCTCTGCTGACGTTCTGAATAAAATATTTGACCCATATTTTACAACCAAGTCATCAGGAAACGGCCTTGGCCTTGCATCAGCTAATTCCATAATCAGTAGGCATGGGGGAAATATCAATGCCATTTCAACTTTTGGAAAAGGCACGACTTTTACAATTTACCTGCCATCTGCTGGCAAGAATGAAACTGGTAATCAACTAGGAGACCGCACTCAGGATAATAGTATTTACAGTGTTGGCTTCATTCTCGTAATGGATGACGAAGCATTAATTCGGGAACTTACGACTGAAATGCTCGAATATCTCGGATACCGGGTTAAAACCTGCGAAGATGGTGCAGAAGCGGTTGCGCTCTATAAAACCGCCATAGAGTCAGGGACGCCTTTTGCGGCAGTTGTTATGGATCTGACGATTCCGGCTGGAATGGGGGGAAAGGAAACGGCACTTCATATATTGGACATCGACCCGTCAGCTTGCCTGATAGTGTCGAGTGGTTATTCCAATGATCCGATTATGGCCGATTATAAAAAATATGGTTTTGCTGCAGCAATTGCAAAACCTTACACAATATCTGAATTTGGAAGAGTCCTCGGTTTGCATGTCAGAGGCAAAGATGAATTTTAAAATAATTCAAAGAAAATTCAGTCAGATATTTGCTAAATCAGAAAGCACCTGGAATGCAAAACGGCACTTGGCATGAGGGTAAATGATGATTAATCTCTATTTGACATACGACCTTTAGGCTCCAGAGGATTTGCTCCGGAGTGACAGTACATCAGGTATTACCATTATCATGCTCAGGAGGCAGTATGAGCTTCATAAAAACGGCCACCATTGTTGGAAATTTATTAAAAACATTTGTGTTCATGGTTCTGTTTTTGCCGACATATTGCTGCTTTGCTGCAACTTCAATAAATCCAGCAACGTTAAAAGCAATCCGGGTGGTTATGGATGACAATTACCCGCCGTATGTCTTTAAAGGTGACCAAGGTGAGCTGAAAGGAATCATTGTTGATCAATGGCGGCTGTGGGAGAAGAAAACCGGCACAACTGTCGAACTGACCGGAATGGACTGGGCTGAGGCACAGCGCAGAATGCAGGCCGGTGAATTCGATGTGATTGACACAATTTTCCGCAATGAGAAGCGAGAAGCAATCTATGACTTTACCAAGCCGTATGCGCAGCTTGATGTCCCGCTTTTCTTTCATGAAGATATTTCCGGAATACGGGGACCGGAGGATCTCAAAGGTTTTCTTGTTGCCGTCAAGGCTGGTGACAACTCAATAGATGTTCTGAAAAAACATGGCGTGACCAATATCGCCGAATATCCCAGTTACGAGAAGCTGATTGAAGCCGCCCGCGACGGCAAGGCAAAGGTGTTTACGGTTGATCGCCCACCAGCACTTTATTATCTGAATAAAATGGGAATTCAGAATCATTTCCATGAGACAAAGCCACTCTATCATGGTGAGTTTCATCGAGCAGTGCCAAAAGGGCAAACAGTCCTTCTTTCCTACGTGGAGGATGGCTTTGCCGCCATTTCCAAGCAGGACTACAAAGCTGTAAACCTGCGCTGGATGGGATCTGATATCACATCGATACATTATTTCCGCTACGCTCTTTATGGCGCCTGCGTTATTGCGTTTTTACTTCTGCTTCTGATTTTCTGGCTGAGAACACTCAGGCGGGCGGTAGCGGAAAAAACCGCTGAGCTGGCAAAGAGTGAGGATCTGTTCAAACTCTTCATGAAACATTCCCCGGTATATGTCTTCATAAAGGAGGTGACACCAACCGGGAGTCGCGTTCTGCAGGCTAGTAAAAATTTTGAGGAGATGGTCGGCGTTGCAGGTTCTAAAATGATCGGCAAGATGATGTCAGAACTGTTTCCAGCTGAATTTGCCGCAAAGATCGATGCTGATGACCGGAATGTTGTTGCCATGGGTGAGGTTTTAAAAATTGATGAGGAGCTTAACGGACGCAGTTATACCACCATTAAATTTCCGCTGGTGCAGGACGATAAAACTCTGCTGGCCGGATATACCATCGATATCACCGAGCGCAAGCAAATGGAGGAAGCTTTGCGTGAGAGCAAAGCAAGGTTTAAAGCTTTTTATGATCTGGGACTGGTAGGACTGACTATCACTTCGCCGGAAAAAGGGTGGCTGAATATAAATGAATGTCTTTGCAATATGCTTGGTTACACGGAAGCTGAATTACATAAGATGACGTGGGAACAGCTCACTCATCCAGACGATATTGCAGCGGATGTAGTGCAGTTTGAGCGGATGCTTAGCGGTGAAATAGATGGTTATGAATTGGAAAAACGTTTTCTTACAAGCAGCGGTGGATCATTTTTCGCAAAACTGGTTGTTCGTTGCGTGCGAAAGCCAGATCAATCAGTTGATTTTGTTGTGGCAATGGTGCAGGACATCTCCGAGCGAAAGCAGTTTGAATATGAGCTGCGCGATGCCGATTGGAAGTTCAGAGCACTTTTTAATAACGGCCCGATAGGTGTCGCATATCACAGTATGATATATGATGATACCGGCAAAGCTGTGGATTACTTCTTTATCGATGCCAACGATAATTACATTGCATTGACCGGCGTTGACCCCAGAGGTAAAACAGTTACGAAGGCTTTTCCCGGCATTGAAAACGATTCGTTTGACTGGATCGGAACCTTTGGCAAGGTTGCCAGAACCGGTGAGACAATACGCTTTGAACAGTATCTTCAGGCCAATGACCGCTGGTATGATGTTGTTGGATACCAATATAAACCGGATCACTTTGTTGCTTCTTTTGTAGAGATAACTGATAGCAAGCATGCCGAAGAGCAGCGTCTTAATCTCGAAAAACAGCTACTGCATGCGCAAAAATTGGAGAGTCTTGGCGTACTGGCTGGAGGCATTGCTCATGACTTCAACAACCTGCTTATGGCTATTATGGGGAATGCCGATCTTGCATTGATGCGCCTCAATCCTGAATCGCCAGCCGTTGATAATTTAAAGCGTATTGAGCAGGCTTCAGCAAGGGCTGCCGACCTGGCCAAGCAGATGCTCGCCTATTCGGGTAAAGGGAAATTTGTTGTAGAAGCTCTGGACATAAGTCGACTTGTGGAAGAAATGTTGCATATGCTTGAAGTCTCCATTTCAAAGAAGTCTATTCTCCGCTTTAATCTAACCAGTCCGATTCCTTTAGTCGAGGCCGATGCCACTCAACTGCGCCAGATCATCATGAATCTGGTTATCAACGCCTCTGAAGCTATTGGCGATAAAAGCGGAGTCATAGCTATTACAACCGGCTGCAT
>CAJBRY010000293.1 GCA_903958085.1 uncultured Geobacteraceae bacterium | reverse complement strand
CTGTACAGTCTCGTCAGGCAGCCAGGCCTTGTCACCCATTTCAGAACGAAATCTGTTAAATGGCTTTTCACCGGCATAGACTTCCATCCAGCTGATTTTTTTAACACCGCCGTATGCTTTTTCTACGGCGGCATTAAAAACCCGAACCGAGGCTTTCCAGATATCAACTCCGGTACCGTCACCTTCAATATAGGGAATGATCGGGTTATCCGGCACAACCAGGCTGCCGTTTTCTCCCATAATGATCTTCTCCCCGAAGGGGACTGTAACGTGTTTATATTCCATCAAGCCCACTTCGCAAGATACAGAATAACAATTATAAAAGAGCTATTGAAACCAACCAAATTTAATTGATTGAGTCAATAATCTTATTCAATGTAGCGCTTGGACGCATGGCTTTTTCAGTTTTAGCTGGATCAGGGTTGTAGTAGCCACCTATATCCTGCGGACTTCCTTGGGCGCCGATCAGTTCTTCATTTATTTTTGCCTCGTTCTCCTGAAGTTGCTGGGCAACTTTAGCAAAACGTGCTGCAAGATCCTTGTCTACAGTCTGTGCAGCCAAAGCCTCTGCCCAGTACATAGCAAGATAGAAGTGGCTGCCCCTGTTATCTATCTGGCCAACCTTACGGGCAGGATTTTTGTTGTTATCAAGGAATTTTGTATTAGCAACATCAAGAGTATCAGCCAACAACTGAGCCTTTTCATTTTTGAAAGTAGCAGCCAGATGCTCCAAAGAAACACCAAGTGCGAGGAACTCACCCAGTGAATCCCAACGCAGGTAACCTTCCTGAACAAACTGCTGAACATGTTTTGGAGCAGAACCGCCTGCACCTGTTTCGAACAAGCCGCCACCGGCCAGGAGAGGGACAATGGAGAGCATTTTTGCGCTGGTACCCAGTTCAAGAATCGGGAACAGGTCAGTCAGATAATCCCTTAATGCATTGCCTGTAACTGTAATTGTGTCTTGACCTGCTTTTGCCCTTGGCAAAGTAAACTTCATTGCCTCAACTGGAGACATAATATGAATTTCAAGCCCTGCGGTGTCGTGATCTTTGAGATACTTTTCAACTTTAAGTATCATCTGTGCATCGTGCCCTCTGTTTTTATCGAGCCAGAATACTGCAGGAGCTCCGGTGGCACGAGCTCTGCGTACAGCAAGCTTAACCCAATCCTGAATCGGCAGATCTTTTGCCTGGCAACCGCGCCAGATGTCGCCCTCTTCAACAGCATGCTGAATCAGAACATTCCCGGAAGCATCTACAACACGCATAGTTCCGTTTGCAGCTACCTTGAAGGTTTTGTCGTGTGACCCGTACTCTTCTGCTTTCTGTGCCATGAGTCCGACATTGGATACGCTTCCCATTGTAGTCGGATCAAACTGGCCGTTCTTTTTGCAGAAATCGATGCACTCCTGATACCACTCAGAATAAGATGTATCCGGAATTACACATTTTACATCGTGAAGTTTGCCGTCAGGTCCCCACATGCCACCTGAGTCACGAATTACTACAGGCATAGAAGCATCAATGATGATGTCATTGCTTGCATGTAGATTGGTGATGCCCTTATCCGAATCAACCATCGCCAAAGGAGGCTGCTTCTTATAAACTTCCTGAATGTCAGCTTCGATTTCCAGGCGCTTTGCTTCAGGCAACTTCTGGAGCTTGGCATAGAGGTCACCCATACCCAAGTCCGGATTTACGCCAAGCTCATTGAGTGTAGCAGCATGCTTTTCAAAAACGTCCTTGTAAAACACAGAAACAAAATGTCCGAACATGATTGGATCGGAAATTTTCATCATGGTTGCCTTCAGGTGCACAGAAAAGAGTACACCTTTAGCTTTTGCATCTTCTATCTGTTCAGCAATGAAGGTACGCAGAGCCTTCGCACTCATAAAAGCGCCATCAAGAACTTCACCAGCCTGAAGAGCCAGCTTTTCTTTCAGAACTTTGACATTTCCAGCCTGATCAACAAATTCAATCTTGACGTTTCCAGCTTCCTTCATTGTTACTGATTTTTCACTGTGATAGAAATCACCGGCAGTCATATGCGAAACGTGTGTTTTTGAATCTGAAGCCCATGCACCCATTTTATGCGGGAATTTTTTTGCGTATTCTTTGACAGCACGAGCGGATCTTCTGTCTGAGTTACCTTCTCTCAAAACCGGATTTACTGCACTGCCGAGACACTTTGCATAACGGGCATTAAGTTCTTTTTCTGCGTCTGTCTGCGGATCTTCCGGATAGTCGGGGAGCTTGTAGCCCTGATCCTGCAGTTCCTTGATAGCGGCTTTCAACTGAGGAATCGAAGCGCTGACATTAGGTAGTTTGATAATATTAGCTTCAAGCTTCTGGGTAAGATCGCCAAGTTCAGCAAGAAAATCAGGCATTCTCTGGCTCTCTGTCAGGTAATCTGGAAAGTTGGCAATAATTCTTCCGGCAACAGAGATGTCACGCGTTTCAACAACGACACCGGCAGCATTCGTGAATGCGTTAACAATCGGGAGCAACGAGTACGTAGCCAATGCGGGAGCTTCATCAATTTTAGACCAGATAATTTTTTGCGTTGTCATATTCTCTCCTTAGTTTTGAGTCAGATAGCCAATGGTTTATTATAGCTATACTGCGTATTAAAAACGGATTTGTCCATTAACCGGGGAAGCGATCTGTATACTGGCGGAATCGTCCGGGCGGAACGGTTTTTTGATAAAACTGTAAGTTGTAACAGTGTATTACAGCTACAATAAAAATCCCGTATACGGTATACAAAACAAGTCAGACTGTCAAGAAAATTTCTGTTCAACCAAAGGGTTATGATTGAGACGTAAAATCGGTGTCAATTATTTTTTATTTGAATAGCGGCGCGCTTCTACCGCCTCATCACGACTGAAATTTCGAGGTATGACGAATATCTGTCCTGGCCAGAGGCGCCTTGGATCACGAATCTGATCACGGTTTGCACGATAAATAAGAGGCCAAAGAGTTGAATCATTATAAATCTCTGTTCGGGCAGAAATTTGTGGAAGTGTTTCTCCGCGTCGGACAGTATAGGAAGATGGAAGTGGCGGTGGTGGTTCTTTTGCTTTTTTCTGTACGAATTTAAGTGCCTCTGCTTCAGCCTCTTTTGCTCTGATCAACTCTTGAGCTCTCAAGCGGATTTCTGCTTCAGCAGCAGCACGCATTAACTGCTCTTCTTCAGCTTTCGCAGCAAGTTCAGCAATACGCTGCTGTTTTTCAGCCGCAAGTTGTGCTTTTAGTCGTTGAACTTCAGCTTTTAACGTTTCACCTTTTTTTAACGCCAGTTCGAAATAGCCATCAGCTCCTCTCTCAATATCTCGAACGTAATACAGAGCTTCTCCATGCTCAAACGTCTCAAGAACGCTTTTATATTCCTGTGGAAACAGAACGGGTGCATCATTTTTTCCAAGCTCATCAACAATTAAAGCTGCCTTGCTTCGCCAGGGAGAAATCGGAGCAGAACAAGCCGCCAGGAGTGCAACCAATAACAGAATGCAAATTGCCTGACGGCACACTCCTAACATAAATCAAGCCTGCTTTTCTGCCAGACGGATACCGAGTTCTCGCAACTGCTTGTTATCCACCGGAGACGGCGCCTCAGACATCATGCAGGTCCCCTTCTGCGTTTTAGGAAATGCGATAACGTCTCTAATTGAATCACTTCCGGTCAGCAACATAATAAGCCGATCCATACCAAAAGCTATTCCGCCATGCGGAGGGGTTCCAAACTCAAGAGCATCCAGCAAGAAACCAAATTTACTGCGAGCATCCTCCACAGTCATCCCCAGCAACTTGAACATCAATGACTGCACTTGCTCCTGATGGATCCTGATAGAACCGCCGCCTATCTCATTGCCGTTAAGAACCAGATCGTACGCTTTGGCTCTACAACGTCCCGGATCAGATTCGACAAACTCAATATCTTCATCCATTGGTGCTGTAAATGGATGATGGACTGCACACCAGCGTTTATCATCCTCATCCCACTCCAGAAGCGGAAACTCCGTTACCCATACAAAGCGATAATCATCTTTGCATGTCAATTTCAGAAGGTTTGCCAAATGGTTGCGCAGCTTGCCAAGTGAATCGTTCACGACCTTGGGCTTATCTGCCACGAAGAAGAGTAAATCGCCTTCTTCTGCGCCAAAAGAGATGTTCATGGTCGCAATTTCTTCAGGAGTAAAGAATTTGGCTATCGGTGAATGCCATTCTCCACCTTCAATTTTGACGTACGCCAACCCTTTTGCACCATAAATCTTGACGAAGTCAGTCAGATCATCAATATCTTTACGTGAGAATTTTGCACACCCCTTGGCATTGATTCCCTTAATGATTCCACCTTTTGAAGCAACATCAGCGAACACCTTGAAGCCGGATGCCTTGACTATATCGGTCAGGTCACACAATTCCATCCCGAAGCGCAGATCAGGGTTATCAACCCCAAAGCGACGGATTGCTTCAGCATAAGTCAGTCGCTCAACCGGGAGCTGTACAGAAACACCTTTCGCTTCGGTGAAAATCCGTGCAATCAACCCTTCCATAACCGTAATAATATCTTCCTGGTCAATAAAGGACATTTCGCAGTCTATCTGGGTAAACTCCGGTTGGCGGTCAGCACGCAGATCCTCATCACGGAAACAGCGCACCACCTGGAAATACTTATCAAACCCTGAAATCATCAGGATCTGTTTGAAAATTTGCGGGGACTGTGGCAGCGCGTAAAACTGCCCCTGATTTATTCTTGAAGGCACCAGAAAGTCGCGTGCTCCTTCAGGTGTTGACTTGGTAAGAAATGGAGTTTCAAGTTCAATAAAACCATTATCTGTAAGATAAGAGCGGGTCAATTGCGCTACTTTAGAGCGCAGAATCAGGTTATACTGCAACTGCGGACGACGTAGGTCCAGATAACGATATTTGAGACGAATGTTCTCATTGATGTCACTATGTTCATCAAGCATAAATGGCAATGCCTTGGAGCGATTAAGCAGTTTGCACTCCAAAACCTGTATTTCTACTTCTCCTGTTTTCATATTGGGATTAATGGTGCCTTCGGGACGGGGAATAACTTTCCCCCTTACAGCAAGAACAAACTCGCTTCGGACGGATTCAGCAACAGCATGCCCGGCTGGATTGACTTCCGGGTCGAAAACAATCTGTGCTATCCCCTCACGATCACGCAGGTCAATAAAAATAAGTCCACCGTGGTCGCGACGGCGAAGTGCCCAACCCATAAGTATGACTTCTTTACCGATATCTGCACCTTTAAGATCGCCGCAATAATGTGTCCGTTTCCAACTACCAAGAAAATCCATAATTAGTCCCCCTTCTATCTAAATGTTTTCCATATCAGTTAATCAGTCTTCCAATATTGCCGAATCGCGGCATAAACTTTTCGCGATCCCAGGACCAATATTTTATAAAAGCCAAACCTTTAATCTGATCCCGCTTTACAAACTTCCAAAAGCGACTGTCGTAAGAACGATCACGGTTATCGCCCATAACAAAATATGAATTTTCCGCAACTGTGATCGGACCAAAATTGTCGCGAGGATTCACCTCTTTAGGAATTATTTCCTTTTCCTTGTGAACCTCATGCGGGTTAGCATAAAGTTTGCCATTGACATAAACCTTTTTGTCTTTTCCTTCTACAATATCCCCAGGCACGCCAACAACACGCTTGATAAAATCCTTGCTTGGGTCTTCAGGATACTCAAAAACTATCACATCCCCCTGTTTAGGGTCGCGAATAACCAGGGTTCTTTTGTCAATAAAAGGAATTTTAGTGCCATAAATAAATTTGCTGACAAGAAGATGATCACCTATTGCCAAAGTGTCTTCCATCGACCCTGAAGGGATCTTGAATGCCTGGACCAGATAAGTTCGAATTACCAATGCCAGGAGTACAGCTATAGCAATTGACTCGGCATATTCTCGAATCAACCCCTTCTTTTTTATTGGCTCAGATTGCAACTTTGCAGACTCATTATTTGAAATTTCCTGAAGTTCTTCCATGCGGTTTCCTTTTATGCCAATATTTGTCAATCAACCTTCAAAATTGCCAAGAACGCTTCCTGTGGCAATTCGATGTTGCCAACATTTTTCATCCTCTTTTTACCCTCTTTCTGTTTTTCCAGTAACTTCCGTTTACGCGTAATATCGCCGCCATAACATTTGGCCAGAACATCCTTACGCATTGCTTTAACGGTCTCACGGGCTATAATCCGACTGCCGATGGCGGCCTGGATGGCAACCTCAAACATCTGCCGCGAAATCAGTTCCTTCATTTTTGATACCAGTTCACGCCCCCTGTAATACGCCTTGTCCTTGTGAAGAATAAGCGACAGAGCGTCAACAACTTCACCGTTGATCATGACATTCATTCGAACCAGATCACTCTGCCTGTATTCCAGATGTTCATAATCAAGAGAGGCATAACCTTTGGTAATAGATTTGAGCCGGTCATAAAAATCAAGTACTATCTCGTTCAGGGGGAGCTCATAGATAATCATAACGCGCGTGGGAGTCAGGTATTTGATCTCGCGTTGAACGCCACGCTTGTCCTCGCAAAGCGCAAGCACTCCGCCGACAAATTCATTAGGCACATGAATATGAGCTAGAATGAAAGGTTCTTCCAAAAACTCGGAGCTCTGCAGTTCCGGCATCTGATTGGCGCTCTGAATGGAATATACTTCACCATTCATCTTATGTACTCTATAAACAACTGTCGGTGCAGTAGTAATGAGATCAAGTGAAAACTCACGCTCTAACCGCTCCTGAATGATTTCCATATGAAGAAGACCAAGGAAACCGCAACGGAAACCAAATCCGAGAGCCAATGAGGTCTCAGGTTCAAAAGAGAACGATGAGTCATTAAGTTTCAATTTTGCAAGTGCATCGCGCAACTGTTCATACTGCACAGTATCAATCGGATATAAACCGGAGAAAACCATCGGCTTCACTTCCTTGAAACCATCAAGCGCCTTCTCGCATTGGCGATGCAGAAGAGTTACCGTATCTCCGACCTTGGCATCGGCAACGTCCTTGATTCCGGCAATAATGAAACCGACTTCACCGGCGGCCAACTCGGATACCTCCATCATCACTGGAGAGAACACACCAACCTTTAGGGCCTCGAACGTGCTATTTGTTGCCATCAACTGAATCT
>CAJBRY010000292.1 GCA_903958085.1 uncultured Geobacteraceae bacterium | reverse complement strand
CCTTTTACATAATCAGTAAAGGGATTTTGTTTTTTTAATGGGTCGAGCGCGCATGCGCGTTTAACTTTTCGGAGCATGTTGACCCCTTTCGCCAGCATCTTCAGTTTGCGCTCACAAACTTTTCGGAGCATACTGACCCCCTTGATTCTTTGATTATCAGTAGGTTTTATTATTTAGGGCTTTAAAACCCTAAAACAAGAAAGATGGCAGGAAAAATAAAACCTATGAGTCAGATTAAACAGCTATTATTATTACTCGGGCAAGGAAAGAAGATCAAGTTTATTGCTCGCACTCTTGGGATGAGCAAGAACACAGTGAAGTCTTATATATCCAAGACCGCTGAGTTAAAACTATCTTCGGAACATCTGTTGTCTTTGGGAGATCCTGAGTTGGAGACTTTGTTTTCATCGGGTAATCCTGCTTATAAGGATGAGAGGTTCGAGTATATAAAATCACAACTTGATTATTATCAGTCCCAATTAAAGCAAAGAGGAGTTACTCGTAAGCTCCTGTGGGAAGAGTACCTTGAAGAAGTCCCTTCCGGTTATGGTCTTACACAGTTTTGCTTTCATCTTAACCAGCAACTGTTAGCAAGGAAACCATCAATGGTACTTGTTCATGAGCCAGGAGATAAACTATTTGTTGACTTTGCAGGAAAGATGCTTCCATATATAGATCATGATACAGGAGAGTTAATCTATTGTCCTGTATTTGTTGCCTGCCTGCCATTCTCAGATTATGCTTTTGCAATGGTTGTAAGGAGCCAAAGTATAGATGATTTTATTTATGCCCTTAAACGTTGCCTGGAATTTATCGAAGGAAGTCCAATGGTCTTAGTTCCGGATAATTTAAAGTCTGCGATAATTAAGGCTAACCGTTATGAACCAGATATAAGTCGTGCACTAGAGGATTTTTGCAACCACTACAAAATAACTGTATTACCAGCACGTGTAGCTCATCCAAAAGACAAGGCACTTGTAGAAAATCAGGTTAAGTTAATCTATAACAGGGTGTTTGCAAGGTTAAGGAAACAGCAGTTTTTTGATCTTCCTTCACTCAATGATGCAGTGCTGGAAAAGGTTAGAAGGCATAATCAGACAAGAATGCAGAAGAAGCCATATTGCCGTGAAGAACGCTTTCTTTCAGTGGAGAAAAAACATCTTAATCCATTACCAACAGAGGGATACGAACTTAAATATTACAGGGAACTTAAGGTTGCAATGAACAACCATATCTATCTGGCTATTGATAAGCATTATTACAGTGTTCCTTTCAGATGGACCGGGTATAGGGTAAAAGTAATCTATACCCGGTCTATTGTGCGTATCTATGCTCAAGGTGAGATGGTAGCAATACACCCCAGAGATTATACCCCCGGAACGTATTCCAGCATTCCAGAACATTTATGCTCAACTCATCAGCATTACCTGAAAAGAAGCCCGGCATATTATATGCAAAGGGCAGAGGTGGTATCAGAACCACTATTACAACTTATCCAGTGTCTCTTTGATGGAGGAAGACCTCCGGAGCAGAACTACCGTACATGTGATGGGCTACTGAATATATACCGGAAAACAACTCCTGAAATCTTTGACACTGCCTGTAAGATGGCTCTTGATTATAAATGCTATTCCTACAAGTATATATTAAACATGGTTGAAAAGATACAAAAGCATGGTTTGCCAGAGACAGAGACATCAGTTCCCTTACCCATTCATGAAAACATACGTGGGCGGGACTATTATAATCAACTTTCATTAAATCTTTAAATTAAATTTATGGTACAACAAATTGATCTTAAACTACGCCAAATGCGTCTTGCCGGAATGGCTCGCGGCTGGCAGGCACTAAATGAAACAAAACAGGTGTTCGACCTCTCCTTCAGTGAAGGGTTGGAAATCCTCATTGAAAGAGAGGAGGAAGAGCGAAAGAATAACCGGTTTAACCGGATGATCAAGGGAGCCAGGTTCCGCTATCAGGCAAGTCTGGAGGAACTAAGTTATGAACCATCAAGAGGCCTTAACAAGGCAATAATAAGCGATCTGGCTACCTGCGGATACATTGCCCGTGGGGAATCTGTCTTAATAACAGGAGCTACTGGCTGTGGTAAAAGTTTTTTGGCATCTGCTCTTGGTCACCAGGCTTGTTTGCATGGCCACAACGTTATTTACTTTAACACTCAAAAGTTTATGCTTCGTACTAAAATGGCTCGATCGGACGGAAGTATTTTAAAGTATTTTGATAAAATTGCAAAGGCATCCCTGGTTATACTTGATGATTTTGGACTCACCAGAATGGAACAGCAACAGCAGTTTGATCTGATGGAGATCATTGAAGACCGCCATGGTAAAGCATCAACGATCATTGTAAGCCAGTTACCAGTAACAAGTTGGTTTGATGTAATTAGTGAAACCTCTATCGCTGATGCCATTTTAGACAGGTTAGTTCATTCTTCATACAGAATCGAATTGAAGGGTGATAGTATGAGAAAAAAACGGTAATATTGTCAGTAACCATCAGTTCTTTGAGATAAAACCTACAAGGGGGTCAACATGGCCGTTTTTGGGGTCAATATCACTGAAATATCCAATCTTTGCCAAAGCAACGGGTTACTATTGATAAGTGGTATACTTTTCAACGAGAAGATGGTATACTTTTCAATTAATATATACATATAACAAATCCCT
>CAJBRY010000291.1 GCA_903958085.1 uncultured Geobacteraceae bacterium | reverse complement strand
CTTCCGCCGAGTCTCCTATTCAACTTGATTTTTCTCGCATGTTTGTAGAGATTGCTTCTGATATAAACGCTGGCATAGAAAAAGCCACTATCTCGTATAGTTTTCACAGAACAGTTGCATCTGCCGCAACGGATGCTTGTACCTCTATTGCCAGCTCTACAGGACTTGACCGAGTTGTATTATCAGGGGGTGTTTTTCAGAATCGCCTTTTGAGTGAAATGATATATACTGCCATTACTGATGCTGGTTTAAAAGTTTATACACACCGGCTGGTGCCACCAAACGATGGTGGAATCGCGTTGGGACAGGTTGCAATTGCAGGAAGGAGAAATAACTGATATGTGCCTTGCCGTACCGATGAAGATTGTTAGCAGAGATGGTGATAATATTATCGCCGAGGTTGATGGCGTTTCGAAAGAAGCAAGCTTGATGCTGCTGGGGGAAGATGTAGAGGTTGGTGACTATGTGATAGTTCACGCCGGTTTTGCCATTTCAAAGCTGGACGAAGAGTATGCGAAAGAGACTATCAGTCTGATGAAAGAGGTCTTCTCTGGTGAGGATATGGCATGAAGTTTCAGGACGAATTCCGGGACCGCGAACTTGTGCAGAACATGGCATCCAATATTCATCGTATGGCTGAACGTTTGACAGTTCCGGTCAATTTCATGGAGGTCTGCGGCACCCACACCATGTCGATATATCAATACGGCATCCGCTCACTTTTGCCGGAAAATGTTCGTCTGGTCTCCGGTCCCGGATGTCCGGTCTGTGTTACTCCCATCGGATACGTTGATAAAGCGCTGGCCATTACAGAAGACACGAAAAACATTCTAGCAACCTTCGGCGATATGTTGCGAGTACCCGGCAGCAGTTCTTCGCTGATGGAAAAACGAGCTGCCGGTGCGGACATTCGCATCGTCTATTCGCCACTGGATGCTGTGATGCTCGCAAAAGACTACCCGGATCGTCGGGTAATTTTTCTGGGAGTCGGCTTTGAAACCACCGCTCCGACTATTGCTGCAAGCATACTTGAGGCTGCACGCCTTGACATCAATAACTTCTGCGTGCTGGCATCTCACAAAACCATGCCGATACCGATGGAAATTCTTACCTGCGATCCTGATCTGAAGCTTAATGGTTATCTCTGCCCGGCTCATGTAAGCACTGTTATAGGTGGAAACGCTTATAAACCATTGGCTGAGAAGTACAATATACCTTGCGTTGTGACTGGTTTCGAACCAGCCGATGTCATGCAGGGGATTGAGATGCTTCTCGCCCAAACTCTACATGGCAAAAGCAAGGTTGAAATACAGTACAGCCGTGCCGTCAACTGGAAAGGCAATCCAAAAGCACAGGCAATTCTTAGTCGGATTTTTGAGCCTTGCGATGCTGTCTGGCGTGGACTGGGTATTTTGCCTGGGAGTGGTCTGGCAATCAGACCGGAATTTGCTGAATATGATGCCGAACAGATGCTTTCCCTGAATGTGCCTGATGCAGCAGAAAATCCAGCCTGCCTATGCGGGGAAGTACTTAAAGGCAAGCTCACACCTTTTGATTGCCCCCTTTTTGCCACGGTATGCACTCCGGAGTCGCCGGTCGGTGCCTGCATGGTTTCCAGTGAAGGAACCTGTGCGGCTGCGTATAAGTACGGAAGATAATTAATGGGACCATTCAACCATATATTGGCTGGATTCACTCTCGGTTTCCAGTGGCGGAACGAACTGGCGCAAATCCTTGCAGAAACTTCACATGAAACATCAATATTATCCATAAATCCTGTGGAACTCAAAACAGAGGGCATCGCTGCTCTGGCTCTTGATTTTGACGGTGTTCTGGCCCATCACGGCGCAGCTGCTCCACTTCCTGAAGCGATTGAATGGATGAAGCGCTGCGAGGAAGTTTTTGGCGGTGAGCGGATTTTTATCCTATCCAACAAGCCTACCGAAGATCGCAGAAGATGGTTCGCCGAAAATTTTCCCTCCATGCGCTTTATTTCAGGTGTCAGAAAAAAGCCTTATCCCGATGGCCTAATAAAATCAGGGGAACTCGCCGAAGTTCTCCTTTCGTCAATTCTTATGGTTGATGACCGCCTGTTGACCGGTTGTCTGGCTGCGTTGGTTGCTGGTGCCCGCCCATGCTACATACGCCAACCGTATATTTCCTTCAGTCATCGAGCATTTTCGGAGATGTTTTTCTGGTTGCTGCGTAAGGCGGAACGGCTGTTTGTGAGACTTACCGGGAACTGATTGATTATTGATTTACCGTCATTCTATCCTCGCCCGCCCATAAAGGACGGGCGTTCCTTCCCGCCTCGGCTTTTGTTGATGAGGTTATAGGTTTCAATCCTCGCCCGCCCATAAAGGACGGGCGCTGTGGAACCAACACAAGGAACTGGTGGCAAAAATGTTTCAATCCTCGCCCGCCCATAAAGGACGGGCGCTATGATCTGCATCGGGTATCCGCATCCATCATCTTCG
>CAJBRY010000290.1 GCA_903958085.1 uncultured Geobacteraceae bacterium | reverse complement strand
TTTTCAACTCCTCGACAACTTCCCGCCGTAAAGCTTCCTGATCAGCCTTAGTGGTGAACTTGGAGTAAAAATTTCGGATGCGATCCCTGACATGTTCCAACAGGATTATGGCAATCCGCTCCTCCTGATCAATTTCGGTCAACTTGCCATGCAGTTCCTCGATTGTTGCAAACCGTGCTTCAATAGCAGCTAGTCCTTCCATTAGAGCTTTTACCTTGCGACGGCCAAAGCTCCCAAGATAGGCATTAGAAAACAGCTCCCGAATAAACAGATCATGAAAACAGTCTTCATGCAGATTGTCAAAAGCAGCCTTATGCTCAAGCAGTCCGCGAAGCATTTCCTCATTGATCTTTACGTTTTCCATAAAAGCCAGTTGGCTGATTAGATTGGAAACCGTATCAAAACGGTCCAGATAGGTAATTACATAAGAAAAACCGTCCAAAAGCGATGCATCAGCTCCATCTCGAATTTTTTCGTCACACTCCTTACTTGCATCTAGCATCAATTGGTCAAAGCTGTGATCGCGATATTCCATTGCCTTTTTCTTGCCCTGGATCAGTTTAAGCATGTCATTCCGGTCGATACGGCTCTCAATTTCTATCTCGCGAAAAAATATTCCCTCCAATATTTCCCTGGTTGCTGCTATATAATCGTTTTCCTTGCTGTTTT
Source organism: uncultured Geobacteraceae bacterium (assembly GCA_903958085.1). Taxonomy (GTDB): domain Bacteria; phylum Desulfobacterota; class Desulfuromonadia; order Geobacterales; family Pseudopelobacteraceae; genus JACRCG01. The sequence continues at coordinate 17,790 of CAJBRY010000290.1, read as the reverse complement.
TTAAATTACGACCTTTCTTGAGCATTTCATCCAAGGTGTAAAACAGAGCCCCTGGAATTTTATTCCTCACCGAAAGCGTTTTTAATCGCGTCAGTCGGGCATTATCCAGATTGCTGATTTCCCCTTTAGAATTGCACGCAAGCAGAATATTGCGGTACTCGTCAACAATCCTTTTGTTGGCTGGACTTCGGTACATGGCATCAATCCTGATGCGCTCCTGTTGGTAACGATCAATCTTGTAATTGGCAGCAACTTTTACCAATCTGCCAAAATCCTCATCGGATATTTTTTTGTTCTTGAAATAGTAACTGCGAAACAGGTCTCTATATTCACGGTGATAGCGATTTATCAGCTTAACAACGAACAGTTGCGAGGTTTCGTCATTCAATAAAGGGAAAAATTCAGAAATTATTACATCGTCACGTTCGTCTCCAACCGCCTCCGAACGTTTTAGGGTTTTGCCAAGCCGTTTGACCAGCTCTTCCTGCTGGTTTTTCAGCTTTAGTGACAATAGATTTGAGTGCACAAAAAAGAAGTAGTTACAGACGGCATTCCCTTCGAAAAAAATGTTGTCATATGTTTCCGTGCCAGAAGTGCGGTCGCTGAAACGAACAGCACCATCCTCATTGGATCTGGCGCCGTACATAACCAGTCTGTTGATAATTTCCGGCTTTGTGAGGTCTGAAGAGGGCTGATCAACTCCGAACATGTATTCGCAGAAATTGCCCCCGTTGCCCTGATAGCTGATTCCTTCAGGAGAAATTATCATCTCATTTCCAGGGGAAAAGATACGTAATTGATCCTCTTCCTGAACTATGTTGAAGAAATAGCGTTGATAGGCGTCATTGCCAACTACCATGACAAAATACTCTGTCTGCTCTCCCATCATGCCGTGCAGTCGAATGTCTTTATGCATTTTCTTCTCCTCGTCCCGATTTCATATCAGGGTTACAGCATGTCAAACTCCATACCATCATAGGCCAATTCAAACCCGGCCGGGAGCCTGTTTCCTTCAGAATATGCAATTTCATGGGTAAGATGAGTCAATATGGTTCGTTTTGCCTTTGTCAGTCGCGAGGCATCAATTGCGCCGGTAATATTGAAATGAAACGGGTGCATTGTCCAGCGCAGACCGTCGATTATAAGCAGTTCCAATCCCTGCAACAGATTAAGAGATTGAGCCGGAATAGCACTACAGTCGGTCAAGTATGCAAAATCGCCAATACGATATCCATACGAGATAGTCTTACCGTGCAGAAGCGGTATTGGGACAATGTTTTTCCCAAAGAGTTCGAAGACGCCAGATATTTCGTTTGCCGAAAGCAGTGGCGTGTAACCGGAATCCTCATATTCATTAAAAATATAACTGAAGCCGTTATGCAGTATTTTAAGGGTTTCCCGTGAGGCAAAACAGGGAATAATTTCCTTATGAAGAAAATGAAAACCGCGCAAATCGTCAATGCCATTGATATGGTCAGCATGGGCGTGTGTAATAAGAACAGCATCAATCCGCTGAATATTATGCCGCAGTGATTGCCTTCTCAAATCTGTGGAAGTGTCAATCAGAATGTTGCGGTCGTTATATCGAACAAGAAGGGAAGCCCGAGTACGCTTGTCGCGATTATCAGTCGAAGTACAGACTCCGCAGTCGCAACCAACCATAGGAACCCCGGTGGATGTCCCGCTTCCCAGAATAGTGATCTTCATGCCGGTCAACTTTCCATGCATTTTGTCTGAAAATAACAGAATCAAGGTTCTCAGGCAAGGTGCATTTAAGGCTACAGCTGTACTCACGGCGTAACCGGCTTGCATTTATCGATAATAGTATTTATTGTTTCGCAGCCGGACTTACTTATGGTTTTTTCAGCACAGGAGATGGTGTGAATTGGAAATCTGATTGTTCAGATAGCTATAATAGCAGGGCTATCTACTGGTTTGTGCTGTTAGTCCTGGTGCTCATCCCCTTTGTTCTTTATGCAAGGACATTTGCCTTTGATTTTGTAGATTTCGATGACTTTCAGTACATTATATTCAATGAACATGTATCTTCAGGTCTTTCTCTTGAAAATATTGCGTGGGCATTTCGCTCCATATATGCAAGCAATTGGCACCCTCTGACCTGGATTTCACATATGCTGGACGTACAGTTCTTCGGCGCGAATGCGGGACGACACCACCTTACAAATGTGCTTTTCCATTCGACGAACACATTGCTGCTCTTTCTGGTATTAAGGCAATTAACCGGTGCATTCTGGCGATGTTTCGTAGTTGCTACTTTCTTTGCAGTACATCCGCTTCATGTGGAATCGGTCGCTTTCATCGCCGAACGAAAGGACCTGCTCTCTACATCATTCTGGATGCTGACTATGCTGGCATATACAAGTTATGTCAGGAGAGGAGGGAAAGGGCGGTATCTTCTGGTACTGCTGCTATATACTGCTGGATTGATGGCAAAGCCAATGTTGGTGACCCTGCCACTTGTACTCCTCATTATAGATTACTGGCCACTGGGACGACTGCAACGAGTTCTGGATGCAAAATATCTGTTTTTGTTTTGGGAAAAACTCCCTCTTTTCATTCTATCAGCGCTCTCCTGTATTGTAACCGTAGTGGCACAACATAGGGGAGAATCACTGGCACCGCTTACCTCGAATTCTATTTTGGGAAATACGGGAAATGCGCTCGTGGGTTATGTGCATTATCTTTGGAAAATGGTCTGGCCCGTGAAGCTTGCTGCATTTTACCCAATGCCGAACCATCTTGCCTGGTGGGAGATTGCCGGTAGTGCCTCAATTCTGTTTTTTATCACAATAGTCGTAGTAAGAATGTTTCAATCACACCCCTACCTTATAACGGGATGGTTCTGGTACATCATAAGCCTGCTGCCGGTCATTGGAATTATTCAGGTCGGCATCCAGGCATCAGCAGACCGCTATACATACATCCCGCTCATTGGAATATTTATCCTGCTTGTGTGGGGCATGGAGGATATCTCTAAAAGATGGGCGTTCCGCAGTGCACTACTGACGGTTATTGGCAGCACAACAATCGTCACCCTTGCAGCAGCTACGTGGTTTCAGGAAGGATACTGGAAGAACGGGGTAGCTCTGTTTGAGCATACCCTGCAGGTAACTTCCGATAACCCTTTTGCCCGGCACAATCTTGGGGTGGCCTTGATGAATCGGGGGCGATATCTGGAAGCCATTGGTCATTTTCGTGAAGTATTGCTACTGGCACCTGACTACAAGATGGCATACCTGAATATGGGCCATGTTTACATGAAGATGGGTGATCCAATACATGCAATTGAATCATACCAAAATGCAATTGACATTGACCCCGGTTTTTTGAAGGCTCGCAGAGGACTTGCCAAGGCATATAGCCAATCTGGTCAGTCAGAACTTGCCGAGGCGGTCCTCAGTAAATAGGTCTTTCTATTTCTTAACCTGCCAGATCAACCATCAAGGCAACATTCAGTCCGATAACAATCAGACCGACTATCCATAGAACTGCTGAGCCAAAATATTGGTTTGCATATTCACCCATTACTTTTTTTGACGAGGTCAGTAAAATGAGCGGGATGATGGTCAACGGGAGTTGCAGTGACAGGGCAACCTGACTCCAAAGAATACCTCTGAAGGGGTCGGACATGCATAAAATCGCAGCAAGCGCACCAAATAATGTTATTGAAAGACCGATGCGGGAATGCGGATCATTGATATCAAAAGGTTCAATAAAAATACCCGCAAACACACTGCCACCTGCCATTGCAGCCGTTACCGAAGATGACAATCCGGCAAAAAGAAGCCCCAAAGCAAAGACAAGCGCTGAGGCTTTACCAAAAATCGGCTCCAGAGTTACGGTAATCTGTGGCAGTTCATTTACGACTATGCCGTTTTTATAGAAAACTGCTGCAGCCATGATGATCATTGCGCTGTTAATAGCCCATCCAGCACCCATTCCGGTCAAAGTATCCAGAAACTCGTATTTAAGCTGTTTTTTAATCACATCATCGCCCTGTTCGTTCCACTGGCGGCTCTGGATAACCTCCGAGTGCAGGAAGATATTGTGCGGCATGACAACGGCGCCTAATACACCCATAATTACAGTCATGGAGCCGATCGGAAAGGTTGGTGTTACCCATCCCGATGCTGTCTGCAGCCATGAAACATCCGCCAGCCAGATTTCAAAGATGAATGCCATGCCAATCAGAGAAACAAATCCCATAATCCATTTTTCAAGACGCTGGTAATTCTTAGAAAAGAGCATCCAGGCAGAAAAGAGTGCCGACAAAACTGCTCCGACCATCAAGGGCAGGCCTGTCAACATTTTCAGCCCGATAGCGGCTCCCAGCAACTCCGCAAGCGCAGTAGCTATACAGGCAATCATGGCACTGCCCAACATCAGAACACGCAGCCAAGGTTTGAAATATTTGGATGCTGCTTCAGAAAGACAGAGACCGGTTACGATCCCGAGATGAGCAGCATTGTGCTGAACAATAATCAGCATAACCGTTGCAATGCTGACAACCCACAGCAGTTTGTAACCGAATTGGGAACCGGCCGCCACGTTGGTAACCCAATTGCCCGGATCAATGAAGCCTACCGTAACAAAAAATCCGGGACCGATGTAACGGAACAGTTCTAAAGAGGCAAAACGTGAGGCCTGTTTGCCTATGTGCGATAGCCAGTTCATAGTCTGATGAATACCCTAGATGTCCAAAATTAAAGCTGCATAGACGGTAGCGCCCCTGCTGTTTCTCCCGCAGGGGCGCTACATTTATTCATCACTAGTCCGTCTTTGATTTGATTCAGCGGGAGCTGGTTCCCCGAACCGGCCAGAGATAGTATGGTTTATTCTCAGGACGAGGAGCGACTTTGCCGGTAGTCAGGTCGGCCGTCCACATTTCTGTGGGGGACTGACGACTGTTCGTCCAGTATTCATAATCCCTGACATCAATAAAGCCAAGCATACGGAGTTTCTGGTATGGCCAGGAGTCCATCTTTGCCTTATCATATCCCATTGACTTGGCATATTCGATGATTGTGGTGAACTCCTCTTTTGTCGGCACCCGCCAATCAGCATAACCGGCATAATTGGATTCGTTAAGACGTTTCATGTATTCATAGACATTATCGTCACCACGCCAGATAAGCTGACGACCTGGCATATTGGCATTTCTTGCCCACGTCAGGCCGGTGTTCTGATCCACCGCCGTTTTTTCCAAAAACTGAAAATTCTGTTTGGGACCGGCACAGGCCAGCAACAGCATAAGGATCGGCAGAATTAAGAACAGTTTTTTCATATTGTTAACCTCCAAAGGTTCCGCGCTTAAATACCTTGCGAATTTCTTTTTCATCCGACCACTCTAAAATACCGGTTTTCAGATTTTTTAGCGACATCGTGAATTTGTAATAAACATCGGTTGTGCCACCAACCTTCTGTTTGATCTCCGAGAAGTTGGAGGTCAGCAAAAATTCCGCCCCGATCTGCTGGCCAAACTTTACGGCACTATTTTTATCGACTAAACCGCTATCCTGCTGGGTCTTTATTTCATCAATCGTCTGGGCATCTGTAGTGCGGTCAATAAAGCGAAACTTGCCTGATTTTATCAGCCTGGCCCGGATTGAGTCTGTTACGGACTCAGTATCTATGTGCTGCATCGTCTTGTTTTTAACCTTATCAACACTGACAACCGGACGCCGTCCGGTCGTCAGCTCAACCATCGGTGGAAAGGTAATCATGGAATCCACCATTGATTCTGCAATCTGCTGCAGATCAGACGAGCCGAACTCAGTCGAAAGCGGTTTTGCGGAACCGGCATCTCCATATTGAATGGTCGATGCACAACCGGAAAGAGACAATGCACCAATCGCTGCTGCGGCCAAAAGGAATTTCATGCCATTTTTCATACGCTCCATCCTCACTTATGCTTTATTTTATGTTCTGAATTGTACGTCGATATTTGAGAGGCTAATCCGGTTCTCTTATTTTGAGCAGAAATTCTTTAGCCCTCGGATCAGGTGCCACCCCCTGTATGGTTTTTGCTTCGCGACCGTTCAAAATAAGCGGTTTCCACGCACCGCCACCTGAATTGATTTCAAAGCCATTGGCATCATACCAGTCAAAACGATATTGGAAGGGAAGGGTATCTTTGTCTCTGGAACGCAGCGTAGCCTGAGCTCTCATAATATCGCCAGCCATGGCACTTTTTACATCAACAATCTCAATATCTCCCTTAAGTCCACTGTTGTTGAAAACAACTTTTTTCTCAAGTATCCGAGCTCCTTGATCATCCCATCCGGTTTTGCCGCTTGCTTCAACTCCAGCGGTCGTACTGCATCCGGTCAAACCAAACGACACCATCAGGACAGCCACGGCTATGCCATTTAAAACAACCGTTTTAGCAAGTTTCATATTCTCTCCTCTCTATTTCCACTTGAGTGGTTTTTCACTTGAACCAGGTGATTCTCCAGCAGCATTACCTTTCACAGCAAAGCCTGGTTGTGTCGCATCGGGAGGCGTCTCCGCCTCAGCTGCACGACCGGCGGCTGTCTTAAGAAAACGGACAACACATCCCTTTATAATACCCAAGTCTTCGCCGCTGATTGTCGCATAACTCTGATATTTGTCAATCCGGTTGATAATCCCCTGACCCACCGGCATCTCATTTCTAAAAACTTCACCTGTGTCCTCATCCTTTACGTTCTGTATGGAGTAAATTTCCACCAGATCACCCTTTTTGAATCCGGCCTCAATGCCACGATTGAACATAATCTGTCTGTCGGTTATACTCAATACCTTGGCCGGCCTCAAAAAAGCGGCAATGTCCTGCGACAGTTTGCCTGCCATCTCTTTTGCAAGAGCAACTATTGCCTCGTCACTTCCGGCGGGTTGTCCCATTCGCGAATTTTCAATTTCTTCCGTCTTTGTCAGCTGAATACTCGGTGACTCAGGCAGAAGCTTTCCGGTTGTGGTGTCAACAATCTGCACAACGGCAGAGAGAAAAAGTTTTCTAGAGATCGAAACGCGATCAATTGCCTGGTACTCCACAGTTTCCACTGCATCTTCAAACCCGTCAATCTGCGGTAAAAATGCATATTTGGCTCCTGCCATTCTCCCCTCCTGCGCAGCACTCTTGTCGTCTGGATCGGCTGAAGCCCCTGCAAACGCCTGCTCCTGCTCGATTTCTGTCTTGCGATTTCGCTCCACAAGTTGAAATACGCGAGTAGCATTAAGCGCTGTGATAAACTGCGTTTCCAGTGAGTCGACAACTCTTTTCAGTTCTATCTGACGCCGTTTCTTTCCAGCAAGCTCGACAACTGACGGCTGAACTTTAAGGTCTCCAATAAAGATACTGTCCTTTTCATTCATGTTCAGTTCTGCTGAAGTAGCAAGCAAGGGCAGAGTGAATACGAAGGCAGTAATTGCAGAAAGTGTTCTTGTAAATTTAGTCATAGAGCCTCCTGTTTTATTGACGGTGCAAATGAGGTTACCGATGTGTAGAGTTGTCCCCCAGTTCTTATTACCTGTAAAACCGCTTTGCCGTCTGGCGGAATTTCAACATCTGCGTAGCTCCTGCCGACAGCCATTGGATGCTGCAGAGATAAACGGTATTTACCGGAAGGTAAAGTAGCGCGCATGATCTGGGCGTTGGCCGGCAAAGTAAGCCAGCTTCTCAGGTCGGCACTTTCGCTGACCAGATTCCAGACATTTGTTGCAAATTGACCCAAATCACCCATCTTTTTCTTTGCTTCGGCCGCTGCAACACCTTTGACGACAGCGCGGACAATCTGGCGTGTGGCAATCACAGGTATCTTTTCCTTTAGCGCCTTTACAGCTAAGGCGCGGACGTCGCAAATAGGTTCAGTAGCACCAATCTGACCATTATCGCCAAATATTCGCAGCGGAGTCTGAGTCGACCATTTTTCCCAGTAAATAGGGAATGCAAGGGCAAGCACTCCTGCTTTGCCGGCCGGAATCGGAATCATTACCTCATGTTTTTGCGGAACAAAACCGTCTTCAAAAAGCACCAGAATTTCTCCAAAACCAGTGCTAGTAGCAGCAACCGGTGTCTGAACTCCGGGGAAACGTTGCTTAAGTTCTTCAAATTCCTTACGCATACCGAGTTTGGCTGCAAGCCGTATTACATCTTTTTGCAGGTAACTGTTTTCTGGATAGATTTCCAGGGCTTTTTTGTAGTCAATATAAGCGTCATTTTCCTGCTGTAATAATTCATATATAATGCCGGAAACGTAGAATGTATAGGCATTTTGGAAAGAATTTTTTACCTTGCCGGCAATCTCATCCATCTGGGCGTACTGAGTCTCGATGTTTGAAGTGTTGCCAGCATTTATCTTCTTTTTTGCGGCTTCTTCCCGACTCTTTTCAAGTTCCTTCTCAAAACGCTTTAAAGAGTCATTCTGCTCCGCATTGGCACGACGAACCTCAACCCCGGCCCCGTCAAGATCCTTTTTTTTAAGATAGTTGAGCGCCTGATATTGATGCAGGAGCACCCGCTCGTACCCATCCCCTTCGTATGGAATCGCGTTGTCATTGACCAGAGTTGCCGCCATATTTGCAGCAATAGCAGAAGCGCTGATCAACGCCTTTTCATCATTTGCCCTGATTTTGTCAATTGAAGTTTTGAAGTCTTCCATACTGACATTGCTGTTTCCCGTAACATGTGCATAGCGGCCATGCTCCATATTGTACAGGATAAGATCGTTGCTTTTACGCTCACTCAGTAAAGATTTTGACAAATCTACTGGAGTTCGATTTACCATTGCGGTGACGAGAGGTTGAATTTTATGAGGGTAGGCGGTAAAGGTAGAGGTTCCGGCACAAGCAGTCAAAAATAGCAGCATCGTCAAAACAGCAATCTGCGACCAGATTTTGAGTAATGCGTTCACGTCCTTCTCCATATTGAAACTGGGACTGCCAATCCAGATGGCACCTTCTCGCAAATATGGTTCATTGTCAATAGAGTCCGTACGTAACAAATCCAGCTCTTAACGGGAGACACTACCCTTTTAAGCTTTCCAGTTCGTCCCAACGCAAAAAAAACGTTTCCAGCTCTTGATCCAACTCCGCCAAACGAGAATTTACAACCACAACCTCTCCACCACCGTTTTTATAAAATTCAGGATCGGCCAGTCGGCTATGCAACTCTTCCTGCTCCTTCTCCAGTGCAGCAATTAGATCAGGCAGAGTATCCAGTTCCCGCTCTTCCTTAAAAGAAAGCTTGCGTGATTTTTCCTTAAGAGTTTTGCCCTTTTCCGGAATTGCCTTCTGTACAGCCGGTGTTGCGGTGGCAAGTTCCTTGGCAGCCTGACTCAACCAGTCATCATAGCCCCCGATAAACTCTCGTACAGAGCCGTCGCCGTTCAGCACAAGTGTGCTGGACACCACGTTGTTGAGGAATTCACGGTCGTGGCTGACCAGCAGAAGCGTGCCTGGATATTCGCAGAGCAGATCTTCAAGCAGATCCAGTGTTTCGGCATCAAGATCGTTGGTCGGTTCGTCCATAACCAGAATATTGGACGGCTTGGTGAACAGCTTGGCCAACAAAAGCCGATTACGCTCGCCTCCCGAAAGAATGCTTACAGGCGAACGGGCTCGTTCCGGCGAAAAGAGGAAGTCCTGCAGATAACCGATAATATGGCGCGATTTACCGTTAATTACTAAAGTATCATTACCTTCTCCTACGTTCTCCTGTACGCTTTTATTCAACTCCAGCTGTTCGCGCAGTTGGTCAAAATAGAGGACTTCACGACGGGTTCCCAGCTTGATTTCTCCATGCTGTGGTTCCAGCTCTCCTAGCAATAGACGTAGAAGAGTAGTTTTTCCGGAACCATTCGGCCCGATAATACCAACGCGATCCCCCCGCATAATGGTTGTAGAAAGATTTTTTACAATCGGATGTCCGTCATAGGCAAAAGTCATTCCTGCTGTTTCCGCGACCAGCGCACCGGAGCGATCTGCTACCTGGAGCTGGATTTTGGCAACTCCCTGGCGTTCCTGCCTCTGCCTGGATTCTTCACGCAGCTTTTTTAGCGCCCGTACCCTTCCTTCATTGCGGGTTCGACGCGCCTTAATCCCCTGCCTGACCCAAACCTCCTCTTGAGCCAGCTTTTTGTCAAACAATGCCTGGCGGGTAATCTCAGCTTCCAGGAGCGCTTCCCGCCGTTCCGTAAACTCGTCATATCCACAGGTAAATGCGTAAATTCTTCCACGATCAAGTTCTGCCGTCCGGTTCGCTAAACGCCGGGCAAAGGCGCGGTCATGGGTAACAAACAATACTGTCTTGACATTTTTGGCGAGGAATTCTTCCAGCCAGAGAATCGTGTCAATATCGAGATGGTTGGTCGGTTCATCCAGTATCAGAATATCAGGTGACGACACCAGGGCTCTGGCAAGGAGCACACGCCGCTTGGTGCCGCCGGAGAGCGCAGTAAATTCAGCCTCGGGGTCCAGGTCAAGCCGATTAAGAACTCGCTCCACTTCCTGATGCAGGCTCCAGCCGTCATTCTCTTCCAGCTCTTTCTGCAGCGCTTCCAGACGAGACATCAGTTTGCCGTTGCTATCATGCGCCAATTCGTGACTGACACGGTGATATTCTGCCAGCAACGCTGCAACGGTACCCATTCCCGACGCCACAACATCAAAAACATTTCCGGAAAGCCCTTGCGGTACATCCTGGGTCAGTTGGGTCACTTTCAACCCCTGTTGGCGTTGAATTTCGCCACTTTCCGGCAGCAATTCGCCACCGATCAGCTTAAGCAGTGTCGATTTGCCGCTGCCGTTGCGTCCCATCAGACAGAGTCGGTCACCAGATTCGATCTGGAGATTGATGCCGTTAAAAAGCGGGGGACCGCCGAAGGCAAGGGTTATGTTACGAAGTGAGATTAGTGCCACGGATACCTGCTTAACATGATGTATTACTGCTAGAGGATGGGACGGATGCAGCAAGTCCCCCGGAAAGAGTTGGATATTTAAGAGTGACCTTTAACTGTTTAAGCATCCGGTCGTTAACAATTATTCGCGATTGGCTGACGTACGAATACATCAGCGGAGACATCGCCTCTCTCGCTTCGCTTAGCGGTATCTGCGGTTGTCGCGGGAAGCCGAGGATGTCAGCACAGGCGTTGAAATAGGTGGTCATGCTGCACGGATTTCCATCGCTAACGTTAAAAATATCACCATTTTTACCTCTTTCAGCAGCCGCGATACAGATTTCCACCAGATCATCTGCATGAATGCGATTGCTGGGTCCGGATTCGGTTTCATTTAACAGCGGCTGTCCCTGACTTATCTGCATTAACGGCAATCGCCCAAACCCGTAAATACCACTGACCCGAAGGATTACGACCGGGACGTCATTAGTCAGACCGAATTCCAGAAATGCTTTTTCGGCATCAAGGCGTCGTTTACCCATTGACGAATCAGGAGATGCAGGAGATTCCTCAGTTACCATCTTGCCCCCCGCTTCGCTGTAAACGGAGGTAGCGCTTATGTAGATAAGCTTTGCTGGTTTTCCGGATCTGCTAAGAGTTGCTATAAAGTTTCTGGCTCGAGCATCAACTATTCCCCCACCTGGTGGCGGAACAAGATAGAATAAAACAGCATCGGTCAAATCCAGTTCCGGCAGTACATCCGGCTCGTCCAGAGCCGAGGCTAGAACCTTAAAGCCATCGGCATGCAATTTTTCAGCATGTTCAGGTGACCTGACCATACAGGTTACGCTGGAATCTAACTCCCTAAATCTCCAGGCAACCCGCTCGCCAATATAGCCACAACCAGCGATAAATACTTTTTGCATGTGAATCTCCAAACTGTCTGGTTAGCAATTATTTGTCATTGATATACTGGAGAGAATATTTAACATAATTATCAGCGGATTTTGGCAACCAGGCTATTTCAGCCGGCGTCAGATCACGCTTATATTTTGCCGGTGATCCCACCCAAAGAGTGTGCGGTGGAACGATAGTTCCCTCGGTGACAAGCGCTCTAGCGCCAATCAAAGCACCTTCACCTACCACGGCATGATCCATAACCATCGCCTGCATTCCAATAAAACAGCCATCTTTAAGTATGCAGCCATGCAGCGTTACGCTATGCCCGATAGTTACGTCATCACCAATAATCAGGGGTGCACCTGGGTCATCAGCATGTTTTTTATGTGTAACATGCAGCATAGAGAGATCCTGAACATTGCTTCGAGCACCGATACGGATATGGTTGACGTCGCCACGCACAACGCAGTTGTACCAGATACTTGATTGTTCTCCCATAACAACATCACCGATGATAACAGCAGTTTCGGCAACAAAAGCAGTCGGGTGAATGGTCGGACTGACACCTTGAAACGATTTGATCATAGCAGTAAAACCTCAAATGGGATTAGTTGCGACTCGCGAGAGTATAACCTCTAGGCAGTGAGTTGGCAATCGCTGCGTTGTCAATCACTTGGAAACAACTTGTTGTAATGTGTATTATTTGCTATCTTGCAAGGCCAATTTTAACCAAAGAAGGGAATTCACTAGCGATGAAATTTACCAAGATGCAGGGAGCCGGAAATGATTATGTTTATGTGAATTGTTTTGAAGAAACTGTCGGCAATCCGCAGCAGACGGCTATACAGGTTTCTAATCGCAATTTTGGAATCGGCTCTGATGGCCTGATTTTGATTATGCCGTCGGAGGTTGCCGACGTACGGATGCGAATGTTCAACTCCGATGGGTCAGAATCAGAGATGTGCGGCAATGGGATCCGGTGCGTAGCCAAATATGCTTTTGATCACGGCATTGTGACAAAAACCGAAATCACAGCCGAAACAGGTGCGGGTATTCTGACGCTGCAATTGGTAACCGGAGCAGACGGGAAAATTGCCAAAGTGAGAGTCAACATGGGACCCCCACGTCTGACGCGTGCTGAAATTCCTATGACCGGTGATTCCTCTGCAAAAGTGATTGCCGAGGAACTGACCGTTCTGGATAAAACATTCAAAATCACCTGCGCTTCAATGGGTAATCCTCACTGTGTAATTTTTGTAGATGATGTAGAAAATTTTCCGGTCACGACATACGGTCCGCTTATTGAAAACAACCCTCTTTTTCCACGTCGGACCAATGTTGAATTTATCCAGATAATTTCCCGGACGGAAATACGTCAGCGTACCTGGGAGCGTGGGGCTGGCGAAACTCTGGCTTGCGGTACCGGTTCAAGCGCAGTAACTGCGGCCTGTGTGTTGAATGGATTGACGGAGAAAAAAATCCTGAATCATTTGTCCGGCGGAGATCTGGAAATGGAATGGGCTGAAGATGGCAATATCTATATGACCGGCCCGGCGGTGGAAGTATTCAGCGGCGAGATTTCACTGTAACCCATTTTATAAGGATTTTATGTCACGCACCGTCACTATCATAAATATTCTTTTAGGGGTTGTCATCATAGCCTTGTCCGCTGGAATAGCAGTGGAACGTCTTTCCTCACGCCTTGAAAAGTCTTTTTTGCCAAAAGATACTGCTAAAACAAATGCTTCAGCCGTTCGCTCATTACGTACTGAAGACCTTTCTTTTTACTCTCCAATTCTCACAAACGGCTTATTCGGCAAAGCGACACAGGGAGCGCTTACACCATTTACAAATACTCCTGCAGCGTTACAGAAGGTTTCTGTAACTGCTCCGGTAGAACTCATGCTGCTCGGCACGGTGGTTGGTTCTTTCCGCGAAACGTTTGCACTTGTACGACATACTACGAAACAGGAAGAACGTGTATTCAGGTTGGGAGATATGGTTTTCGACACCGGGCGTTTAGCCGGTGTTTCGAAGGAAAAAGCTTTCATCGTAATAAATAATAAGAAGGTTGAGTTGTTCACCCCAATGAACCCGCCTTCAACGGCTCCTGCCAGTCAGGCTATGCAAGGAAATCCCCATCAGGCAACCGCAGTTGCCAATACTGGGGCAGGGAGTTATGTTATTGATCAGCGGGCTCTCAACGCCGCTTTGGATAATCCGACACAGGCGATGACAGATGCCCGCCTTCTCCCCAGTCAGAAAGATGGAAAAGTCGAGGGATTCAAAGCTTCCGAGGTAAAACCTGGCGGCGTATTTTCCATGATCGGCATAAAAAACGGTGATATTCTGCTGCGATTGAACGATTTCCCGATGGATTCACCTGATAAGGCGCTACAGTCATTTATCGCTCTAAAAGGGCAAAATCGATTGAAGCTCGATATTATCCGGGATGGGCAGCCACAGACGTTCAATTATGATATCAGATGAAGTAGAAGTAATCTGGAGGCACACTTGACACGATATTTATTTCGAACTCTCTCCACAATTTTTCTTATTGCAACTCTTTTCAGTTCTCTCGCTCTGGCAGCTGCGAGCAAGGGGGTTGTTTTAAATTTCAATGAGGTGGATATTTCCACCATGGTTAAATTTATAAGTGACCTGACCGGCAAGAACTTCATCCTAGATGAGCGGGTAAAAGGTAAAATTTCGGTCTACTCCCCTTCAAAACTCTCGACTGAAGAAGCGTATAATGTTTTTACTTCTGTACTGGAGTTAAAGGGTTTTACCGTAATGCAGAGCGGAAAGGTTGCCAAGATAGTCCCCTCTTCTTCCGCAAAACAATCAGGATTCAAGTTGCTGCCGTCAGGCGAACAACCCCCGGTGAACGAGAGTTATGTTGCTCAGGTGACTAAACTTGAATTTATTACCGCCCAGGAAGCGGTGACATTTTTACAACCTATGATATCAAAGGATGGTCATCTTTCAGCATTTGGCCCTGGCAATCTGCTGTTGATGGTTGATTCTTCGATCAATATCCGCAAACTTCATACTATTCTGGAGACGATCGACACTGAGCGCACCCGAGAAGGGCTGGAGATAATTTATCTTAAAAACGCTTCAGCTGAAAGTGCTGCCGCAACTATACGCCAATGGCTGAGCGGTACTGACGGGAAATCCACCGGGCAGTCAGTAGCCACTCCTGGTACCGGCAGCGCAACAACGGTTCTCGCTGATCAGCGTCTGAATGCTCTGCTTATTTTCGGCAATGAAGCAACCAAGAACGCTATTCGCGATCTGGTGGCAAAAATTGATGTAACACCACCTGAAGCAATCAGCAAAGTGAACGTATATTATCTTGAAAACACTGATGCGACAGAGATGGCAAAAGTGATGGACGGTGTGGTTAAAGGAATTACCACACAGGCTTCAGCACAACCGACTGCGGGTGCACCGCAGACGTCCCCCTTCGATAGCGGCAAAGTAACGATAACTCCTGACAAAGCTTCCAATTCACTTGTGATCATGGCTTCTCCGAATGACTACAATAATCTTGCCCAGGTAATAAAAAAGCTCGATCGTCGCAGCAAGCAGGTTTTTGTGCAGGTTTTGATCGCCGAAGTGTCCCTCGACAAATCAGTTGAACTTGGAATGCAGTCCGGTTTAATAGGAGGTGGCACCCCCAACAGCAATCTAACTGTGGCAGGAATGTATGATCCACTTGGCACACTTAGCTCTATGGGCACTCTTCTAGCTACAGGCGGTTCATTGACCCCGACAGTTACGGCAAGTCCTGTTAATATTACTTCCGTGCTGAAAGCGTTGGATAAAAACGGTCTCTTGAATATCCTCTCTACTCCAAACATTCTGACTTCTGACAATAAAGAAGCAGAAATCAACGTAGGAGAAAATGTGCCGTTTCAGGGGGCGGCAACGCAGAGCACCATTGGGACTACCACTTCTGTTGAGCGTAAGGATATCGGAATTAACTTGAAAATTAAGCCACAGATTAGTGAAGGCGATTATATCCGTCTTGATATCAATCAGGAAATTTCTGCGGTAAAAGACAGCAAAGGGCAGGCTATCGACCTGATTACTACCAAGCGTTCAGCTAAAACCAGTATAGTTGTGAAGGATAAAGAAACTGTTGCAATCGGAGGGTTGATTCAGGATACGGAGGAGGAAACCATTAACAAGGTGCCGTTTCTGGGTGATATTCCGTTGATGGGATGGATGTTTAAGAGCAAATCAAAGACCCGCAAAAAAACCAATCTGATGATTCTTCTGACGCCGCATATTGTCAAAGATGCTGCCGATCTGGCCGAAATGACGCGGACGCAGCGCGAATCTTTCGGCGATTCTGTTAACAAGAACCAGCAAGTTGATGTACAGAAAGAGATTTCCGGCAAATGAGCTCCGATTCAGTAATTCCTGTTGATGATCTGGAGATTATTGCCGTCAAACTCGGAATAACCTCACAGGCTGATATTAAGACGGATGAGGTTGATTCGGGGCTTTTAAATAGCCTCCCTTTGGCCTTTGCGCGCACCAATTCGATTCTGCCGCTGCACGAGGTCGATGGCGTTATCAAGATTGCCGTTGCAAGCGCAGCCGGAATTTTGCAACTGGATGAACTCCGCCTGCTGTTCGGAAAGCCTGTAGAAGCCGTATTAGTGCCAGCACCACTGTTGGCGGATGTTATTAACCATGTTTATGCAGGCGTATCTGGGACAGCCCGTGAAGTGTTGCAGGAATTGCAGGCGGTAGACCTCACCACAATAGCAACCGAACTGAATAACCCGACAGATTTGCTTGATCTGGCTGATGAAGCTCCCGTAATTCGCCTCCTTAACTCCATTCTTTCCGAAGCGGTAAAAGAGCGTGTCAGCGACGTACATATTGAGCCGTATGAGCGTGAACTACTGGTACGTTTCCGTATTGACGGTATTTTATACGAGAAACTCTCCCCTCCCAAAATAATTCAGGATGCCCTTGTTTCCCGTGTCAAGATTATGGCGGGGCTTAACATCGCCGAGAAACGGTTGCCGCAGGATGGACGTATCCGCGTACTGGTAGGTGGTCGCGATGTTGATATTCGTGTTTCGATTATCCCGACATACTACGGAGAAAGGGCCGTACTGCGACTTCTGGACAAAAAAAAGGGGATTCTCTCACTTGCAGATATTGGGTTGGGAGAGCGTGGAGTGAGAACCTTTGAGCAGATGCTTACCCGCACAAGCGGCATTATCCTTGTAACCGGACCAACAGGAAGCGGGAAGTCTACGACGCTTTACGCCGCGCTTAATAAGGTAAATTCCAGCGAAAAAAATATCATCACCATCGAGGATCCGATCGAGTACCAGATCAGGGGGATTGGGCAGATTCAGGTCAATCCGAAGATTGATTTAACCTTTGCCAGCGGACTCCGCTCAATTTTACGCCAGGATCCCGATATTATTATGGTGGGTGAGATACGCGATGCCGAAACTGCTGAAATTGCGATTCAGGCAAGCTTGACCGGGCATCTTGTTCTTTCTACTCTGCATACCAACGACGCGGCTACCGCCGTAACCCGTCTTGTAGATATGGGAATAGAGCCGTTTATGATCGCCTCCTCGCTTTCTGCCGTAGTGGCTCAGCGACTGGTGCGAGTGATCTGTCCGCACTGCCGCGAAGAGTATCGTCCGGTTGAACAGTACGCCGGAGTAACCCTACCTGAAAAGCTCTATCGCGGCAAAGGGTGCGACGCATGTTTTGGGCTTGGCACCTTGGGGCGAACCGCAATATACGAAATAATGCCGATTGACCAGGAACTTTGTTCAATGATTATCCGTCGCTCACATGCCGGGGAAATAAAGGAATATGCAGTGGCACAAGGTATGAAAACCCTGCGTGACGACGGTATTGCAAGGGCTGCTGCCGGTATAACAACCATCGAAGAGGTTCTGCGCGTTACCCAGGACGATTATGCCGACGTTCCGCTATAAAGCCTACA